>CAYSGV010000093.1:0-9389 GCA_964430685.1 uncultured Gammaproteobacteria bacterium | reverse complement strand
TAGATCACCAGGATATTTGGGTTGCTGTTCAACGGGTAAAGTATTGATATACTCAGTGACTATTGCACCAACTGATTTTACACCCAGTTGCTGCGCGTAAGCCGAGAGCGCTTTCATTAAATAATCGGCGCGCTCAACACCAGCATATTCGACTACAGCCGCGAGCGCTTCACACCACTCTCGGGTCTCTATTGGATCTACATCATTTTTCATTGTCATAACGCCCTACTGTGGAAACTTAAGATAATAAATTTACCACAACCATCAGTGCGATCACGACAAGCCAGGTAATTAATGACCTTTGTATTAAATGGATTGCTTCTTGATGCTCTTCGATGGAAATGGTTTTTAAGCTTTCCGGCCCAAGCCCAAGAGCTGCGAATCCACTGTTTGCTAATAACGTTGAATTCGATTTTGGGCTAGCCGTTAATTGAGTCATTAAATAACCAATTACTGCAATAAAATGTCCCATTAAACTGAAACTTAAACTGACCAAGCGGGCTGGAATATAATCAAGCCAACTCTGTAATTTAGCAGCAAAACCATCAATCTCGGCGTGGTTCAGAGTTTGGCTTTGTATCACTAATCGATATCCGAGTGCACCAGCAGGGCCTAAGATTAAAAACCAAAACAATACTGCAAATAAATCTGAATTGGAGCGCGCAAATTGATGACCGACTACCGCAACCGTACATTCATCTAAGTCAGCGGGTGCCTCACGATCAAGAAATTTTTGAGCCTGTTCACGAATCTGTTTCTCATCATGATTACGACGCGCGGAGAAATAATCTGCATACTCAGCCTCATTAGGGACAGCTGCAATGCTATACCACAATACGATAATACTTAGGATAAAGCCGATTAACCCTAAGAATACATGTTCGAATAGGCACACTGCTAAACCGACGATAATCGGCATAGGCAACAAAACCAAGAGATAACGTACGATGAATTGCCAACCGGTCTGACCAGCTAGGAAGGAGTCTACTTTTTGCATGTAGAGGTTAAACCAAGAAAATTGGCGATACTTTTGCGCATCCCGCCACCAGTACGTTGCCCCTAAGCACACCAGTATCACAATTAAACTCATTCCATCCCCCTTCTTATGAATGCTTGTTATTCATGTTAAATTTAGGTCACCAAGACTTTAGTTAAGTATTATCTTTGGTTTAATGATAAGAAGCTAGTCTTTTTGCATACGCGGGTTCAACGCCAGTGGTGTGGGATAACGTAAAACGACGAGGTAACTTGATACGATAAAGGTCATGATGGTTGTGGCTTGGATAATTGAATTGGCTTTTGTACTAATCAACGTTAAATTATAAGCCAAGTAGCCAACCAATAGAGAAAATTCGCTGGTTTGGGCTAGACGTATCCCCACTTCCCATGCCACCTGTCGCGTTTCACCTACTTCGCCCAATAACCAGCGAAAAATGACTGGTTTTGCTGTCATACAAATAATGGCTAATAAGCCCGCCGGTAAAACGACCGCTGGCAAATAACCAAAATCGAATCCAGCGCCAATGGAAAAAAAGAAAATCACCAAGAAAAAATCGCGCAACGGTTTTAATGATTCAGCTATATAATTGGCAATAGGGCTAGCAGCTAAAGCCACACCAGCAATAAATGCGCCAACTTCATGGGATAAACGCATGAGTTCGGCAAGTTCGGCCATGCCCAAGCACCAGGCAATGGCTAATAAAAAAATATATTCGCGCACACGTTCAAAACGCGCAATTAATTTTACTAATACAAAACGTTCCATGACAAACGCTACCAATAATAATACCGGTAAAGACAATGAAATGAGCGCCATTCCTTGTATATCTAAATCACCTTTTGCCATCGCGCTTAATAATAATAAGACGACAATAGCAACTAAATCTTGCATCAGCAAAACACTGATCATCACTTCACCGGTATGCTGATGATGTAATATTGTGGTTGGTAATAATTTCAAACCAATAATGGTACTAGAAAACATGAAAGCTGTGCCAATTAGAAATGCATCTTGAAATGCATAACCAAAAAGCCATGCCACGCTCATTCCTAAGCCCAAAAAAAGCAATGAACTAATGATGGTTAACACTGTTACTTTGCGCAACATATGCCATAAATTTTGTGGATCTAGATGCAGACCTAATAAAAATAATAGGAAAACGATTCCCACATCACCCGCTTCATGAATAACCGAGTTGTCACTAACTAATCCAATTCCCCATGGGCCTAAGATCATGCCCACAGCAATATAAGCGACTAAGAGTGATTGCCTGGTTTGCAGCGCAAAAGTAGACAGTAATGCTGCGCATAAAAAGATCATAAAGATTGAAAAGATAAATGCTTCTGTACCCATGGTGATTATAACTCTATTACCATTTAACTATCGAATTTCGTGTTCTTACATTATTCTTTCGTAGCGCAGACAAAGACGCACTACGATAATTCATTATAATAAATGCAAATCACGTGCAAAGAAATTTTGGCGCATGGCCTCTTTTGCTTTTTTGAGCGTTTGTTCCGCTACCGCATTGGTTGCTTCTGTACCTTCACGTAATACTGACAAAATATATGTTTCATCTTGTTCATATTGACGTCGTCGTTCGCGAATGGGACCGATGAATGCTTCCAACACATCAATTAATTTTCGCTTACATTCCACATCGCCAATTTGGCCGGCTTGATAACGTTCTTTGGCTTGACGCACCCATTCTACATCTGGATTAAATGCATCATGAAAAATCCATAATGGATTATCAACAATTGATCCTTTATCCGTGGCTTTCAATCGTTTCGGATCGGTATACATACTCATCACTTTGCGCGCAATTTCATCGGCGGAATCACTTAAATAAATTGCATTGTTTAGTGATTTACTCATCTTTAATAATTGGCCCTGATCATTTGGTGGACCAATACCGACTAAACGTTTCACACGCCCCACTTGCGGGCGAATAATGGGAAATAAACCACCGGCCTTAAGATAATCTGCATCTTCAGTATGTGATGATACACCACAATAGATTTGATTAAAGCGTCGTGCCACTTCGCGACACATTTCTAAATGTGGAACTTGATCTTCGCCGACGGGCACAACTTCAGGTAAAACACACAAAACATCGGCGACTTGCCCAACTGGATACAATAAAAAACCAAACGAAAAATTATCGCCCAAATTCTTGGTGGTTATTTCATCTTTAATGGTAGGATTACGCATCACGCGCGGATAAGGAATGAGCATGCTAAAGAAAAAAGTCAGTTCAGCGATGGCTGGAATTTCGGATTGCACAAAAATATGGCTGCGTTTGGGATCAATCCCGGCAGCCAAAAAGTCCATCGTCACATCCAGCGTATTGCGTCTAATCTGCTCTGGACTTTCACTTTGCGTCGTGAATGCATGCACGTTGGCAAGAATGAAATAACAATCGTAATCATCTTGCATCAACACGCGGTTTTCTAATGTCCCGACCCAATGGCCAAGATGTAATTTACCGGTTGGCGTATCACCTGTCAGCAAACGTGGTTTGGTCATTAGGCTTATCCTAACAAACAGTTTGATTTTGTTGATGATAACGTTCAGCACTGGCCAATATTTCAGCATAAGCTTCATCAGGACCATACCAACCTTCCACTTTCACCCATTTATCGGGCTCTAAATCTTTATAATGTTCAAAAAAGTGGGTAATGGCATTGAGTAAGTGCGGCGAAACATCTTGGGGAGTACGCACATGTTGATAAAGCAAACAGGTTTTATCATGTGGCACGGCCAATATCTTGGCATCGATACCGGATTCATCCTGCATTTTAAGGATGCCAATAGGGCGCGCACGGATAACGGAAGCAGGCAACAAAGGTGTAGGGGTAATCACTAATACATCAACCGGATCACCATCTTCGGATAGCGTATTGGGGACATAGCCATAATTGCATGGGTAATACATTGGTGTGGTTAAAAAGCGATCCACAAACAAAGCACCCGTTTTTTTATCTACTTCATATTTGACTGGATCACTTTCCATTGGAATTTCAATAATAACATGGATATCCTTCGGTACGTCGCGTCCAGCGCTAATATTCATTAAACTCATAAGTCCCCCATCAATTATTTTTACTAAACATTGCTTGATACAAGGATTTGAGGTTTTTGTAAAGAGGGGGGAAAGGTAGTAGAATAGCCGGATGAACCATCTAGACAGACAACAACGTTTAATCAGCAATAATTTATTTATTTCTTGCGTGGTACCCGTCTACAACGAAGAAACGGTTATTGACTCATTTTTAGCACAATTACATACACAACTCAGTCAGCTGAGTAACAACTTTGAAATCATTGTTGTGGACGATGGCAGTCGTGATCGAACCGCTGCCAAATTAGTTGAATTATTACCACGCCACCCACTTAAGCTCATTACGCTGTCACGTAATTTTGGCAAGGAAATCGCGCTCAGTGCAGGATTAGATCATTGCAAAGGTGAAGTCGTAATATTAATTGACTCAGACTTCCAACATCCATTCGAACTCATCCCAGTATTTTTGCACCAATGGTCTGAAGGTTTTGACATGGTCTATGGCATTCGCACAAACCGTGATGATGAATCACCGATTAAACGCTATTTCGCCCATGTATTTTACGCGCTTATGGCCAAAAGCACACATATTGATATACCACGTAATGCTGGCGATTTTCGTTTACTGGATCGCAAAGTTGTTGATGCGCTCAATACCATTGAAGAACGCAATCGTTTCATGAAAGGTCTTTATGCTTGGGTTGGTTTTAAATCAATTGGCGTCCCGTTTGAAGTAAAAGAACGTGCAGGTGGTAAAAGCGCATGGAAATTTACACGCCTTACTGAATTAGCAATTACAGGTATTCTTTCATTTTCCGATTTACCATTACGGATATGGAGTTTAATTGGTTTTATTATTTCAATGATTTCATTTTCATATGCACTATTTATTATTTTAGATACCATGATATACGGTAAAGATATTCCCGGTTTTGCTAGTCTTTTTGTAAGTATTATGTTTTTTGGCGGCGTGCAATTACTTTCAATTGGCATTTTAGGTGAATATATTGCCCGTATTTTTAATGAAGTTAAACGACGACCGAAATACATTATTGAAGAAAAACATGGTTTCGATAAATAATTTTAGCTTACGAACCATTGCCAATAACCAAACCTTACGGCAACTTATTTTATTTTGTATGGTTGGGCTTGCTGCTGCCTGTGTGCATTATTTAACTGTTGTTGCATTGGTTGAACAGTTTTCATTATTGCCATTAGTGGCAAATATTGTGGCATTTTTAGTTGCGTTTAATATTAGTTATTTAGGTCATCGATTGTTCACATTTGCAAATGCGACAATGCGCCATCCTATAGCCATGCGACGTTGGTTTCTTGTTGCATCAATTAACTTTATTGCCAATGAAACGCTTTATTACATTCTCATGCAAAATTTTCATTTAGATTATAGTATTGCATTAATTATTGTACTATCGGTTTTACCCATAATCAGTTTCTTAATTGCAAAATTATGGGCATTTAACCACCAAACGCTCAGACACATTTAGGATTGTTTCCGCGGACTTAGCGAAGCTTAGTCCGCGCTACGATAAATCGGCGCATAATTCACAGTTAATCGTTTTATTTCCCTTGTTGACGTGGTGGTGCAAAAAACAATTCCGGCATAATAGCGAAATAGTGTTTATTGGTGATTAACCATACACCTTGATATTGGCCGATAACATAAAAGTCACGTTGCGCTTTAAGCTGAAATTGTTGCATACGTTTCGCTTTAACTAATACATATATTGTTTGCGGACTATGCCAGCGTTGCCAAAATGTTTCTTCATTAATCAGCCAATCATGATTTGGTTGCCAAGCAATGCCATAAGCAAATGGACGCTGCCAATTATCCTTTTGCATTAAATTTTTTGTATCCCAGGGTGAAACAATGACAATACGTCGCTGCGTGTAGAGCGGTAAATCCTGAAAATAATCATTATAAGTTGCAATAATATCATTGGGTTTAATAAATTGATTAATGATTGTTGCTAATGGTTTCGTCGTATGTAGCGGTATATTAGGCATGGCAGAGATAACGGCCAACAAAATAAAAAACATCGATGCAATCATATTATAAATAATAACTTTGAATTTTTTGCGATACAGCGCAACTGCTGTGATAATACCACTGGCAAATAATACGAATATGATAAAACCAAAATAATTGTAAACGCCCAAAATGGGAAGTTTTATGGTTGAAAACATTCCCAATCGCGTTAATGCAAACAAAACAGACGCGACAACAAGACTCAATACAGCATACAAAATGCTGCCAATTTGCAGACCTAATAGTTTTTGTTCGTCTAGTTTACGACTTAAATATTGCGCCACTAACAAAGTTAATGGTGGAAAAACTGGTAAAATATAGCCAATGAGTTTTGAAGCCGGTAATGAGAAAAAGACAAATACGATTACGGCCCAAATAATTAAAAATAGTTCCATATCATGTTGCAAACGATTGGCAATAATATCTCGTATACTATTGGTAAATGTTTGCACAAGAAACAATACCCAAGGTAAAAATCCGCCAATGACAATGGGCAAATAAAACCAAATGGGTTGTGGATTATTAAACCCCGTCTCCAGAAAACGGGAAAAATGTTGATTCAGAAAAAAGTAATCAAAAAATTGTGGGTTTGCGTTTTGTACCAAAAGATACCACGGAGTATTAATCATTAAGATGATCAATATTCCAGGGATGATGTGCATTTCTTTAATGGTGCGCCACCGTTGCAACAATAAAATCCAAAGGCCAATAATTATGACGGGAAAAACAAAGCCGATAAGCCCTTTGGTTAATACAGCCAACCCTGAAAATATATAGGCCGTATAAAGAAATAGGTTGCGTGAAATCTTAGTTTCTTTTCGTTGCGCTAACATAAAACAGAGTAATGCGGCGGTAATCAAACTGGCAACTTCAATATCCATGTTCGCATAGTGTGCGCCCAAAAAATAAAGCGGTGTGGTGAGCATGAGCAACGCAGCAAAAACGCCAGTGCGACGATTAAATAAACCGCGTCCAGCAACATACATCAGTAAACTACTTAAACCACCAAAAAATGCTGGCCAAAAACGTAACGCCCATTCTTTTAAGCCAAAAAGTTGAATCGATAATGCTTGTAACCAATAATATAAAATGGGCTTATCTAAAAAAGGAATGCCATTCAGCCGTGGCGTAATATAATCGTTTGTCGCAACCATTTCACGCGCAATTTCGCTATAACGCCCTTCATCTGGAACCAGTAACGGATAGATACCCAAACCAACGCCCAAAAAAATGACGCTAAATATTCCTAACCAAAACAAATCAAATAACCAACTTCGGGCATTCGGTGATAAGTTTTCTAACAAGTTTCTCATTTTTTAATTTATCCTATATGGATAGCTACAAATAATAATCGCTTTATAATGAGCGCACCATGATTTTGCAAGAGTTTAATTGAGATGATGAAACAAATAATTTTATGTGCTGATGATTATGGCCAAAACAAAGCCATTTCTGAAGGGATCTTAGCTTTATTGGCAAACAAGCGTCTTTCCGCCGTGAGTTGTATGACCAGTGATGCAAACTGGCCTGTGCATGCACAATGGCTTATCCCCTATCGTGGCTTAGTTGATATTGGCTTACATTTCAATCTTACTGAAGGTGAATCGGCGCTAATGCCCTTAGCGAAATTATTACTCCGCTCGCATTTGCATCAACTTGATCTACACGAGATTACTTCCCGATTTGATGCACAATTGACAAATTTTATTACAGCGATGGGACAATTTCCTGATTTTATTGATGGACATCAACACATCCATCAATTTCCACAAATCCGCGACATTATATTGCAACACGCCAGTACACATGCACAAAAAAAAGTGTTTTATTGTCGCGCACTCAAAGCAAATTCATGGCTCAGCTTCATTGACGGACCAGCAAGATTAAAGCGCCTCGTCATTGAATATAGTGGCGCACGCTGTTTTACAGCACAATTGCGCAAACGAAATATTCCCTTTAACCAGTCGTTTAATGGTGTATATGATTTCAAGAAATTTATGCACTTTCGTGAATACTTTGTTCGTTTTCTACAAGGAAGCAAATCGGGTGGACTGATCATGTGCCACCCAGGGCTGGAAGGAAATCACCCCAATGATCCCCTACAGCAGAGCCGTCCGCATGAATATCAATATTTTTCTAGCCCCCAATTCTTAGCAGACTGTCAGAACCAAAATGTGCAGCTTGCGCGATTTGGTGAGATTAAAAAAATGTAAATTCTCCAGTCGTCTAACAGCGTCGGCCCCCTTTACAAAGAGGCATGAACTAATACTACTGCTTTTTTGGAATTGAGATTGTTTTGCCCTTTACAAAACGGAGCACTAACCGCGACCTCCAGGTTGAAGCTAATGGGGGATTTATTGATTACCCCCTTATATGCTAAAATGCCCCCTGTTTATTCGAGATAGACTAGTGGAGGTCATCATTATGTTTCGGCAAAATCATACGCTTACTCAAACAAACCTTAGCGCGTTACAGCAGTTAAGCGTTTTACGGAGTACCTATTTATTATTAAGTCTAACCCTCTTATTCAGTGCACTAACTGCTTCATTTGCTTTATATACTGGCGCTACCCCCTTACCCTGGTACATACAATTACTTGGCATGTTTGGCCTTTTATTTGTCGTCAATATGAACAAAAACAGCAAGCTGGGTCTGATTGCCGTATTTGCCTTCACTGGTTTTATGGGTTACACACTCGGCCCCATCTTAAATGCTTTTATGGGCATGTATCGTAACGGTGGTGAACTCATCATTACCACTTTGGGTGGTACAGGTATTATCTTTATGGGCTTATCTGCCTATGCTTTAACCACACGCAAAAATTTCACCTCTTTAGGTAAGTTTTTAATTGTCGGTTTATTAGTGGTAGTTGTTGCGAGCATTGCTAATATTTTCTTGCACATCAGTGGGTTGCAATTAGCATTAGCTGCGGCCATGGTCTTTATTGCATCGGGCCTTATTTTATATGACACTGGCCGGATCGTTAACGGTGGCGAAACCAACTACATCATGGCTACTGTTAGTTTGTATCTTAATATTTTCAATTTATTCATCAGCTTACTTCAATTGCTGGGCGTATTTGCCGGTGATCGCGATTAATATATCCATATGTGTCCGCGGAATGCATGTTCCGCGGATAATGCTTCTTTTATCTGCACTATCCCCCTTCGCTTCTCAAAGAGATTTATGTTTTGCCCTATTAGGTCCTTAATTAAATAAACCATTCTTTAAAGCTCAGTGGTCACTCCCTTACGGTCGCAGTTCAGAACTGTTCTATT
>CAYSGV010000092.1:0-9433 GCA_964430685.1 uncultured Gammaproteobacteria bacterium | reverse complement strand
GTTTTCATCCAATCACTCTAGGTTTGGCTTTCATACTTGCCACCTTTGGCCATTGGTGTTTGGTGCAAGCAACGCAAAGTGATGCACAAATGACCGGCATATATTTGCGCCATATTCGCTATCGACATTTTTATCCAGCGCAAAGTAGTGCATTGTCAATTCAACGTCAAATTTATTGTTCTTTGCCCATTGAATGATAAAAAAAATAAAAAAATGTAGAAAAAATGTTAAACGAATATCGACAAAAATTAACAGGGTTACCGGATTTATTAAATTACGGTCTATTTGTAGCAGAGGGAATATTATTACTCAAAGATGGTGGTTTATGTACTGGATTTTATTACCGCGGTCCCGATTTAAATTCAGCTGACCCCAGTGAAATGGCTACATTAGCATCAATATTGAATCAAACATTTTGTCAACTGGGTAATGGTTGGATGTTGCATAGTGATTTAATTCGTAAAGAGAGTAGTCACTATGTACCGGCTGAACTCTGTGCTTTTCCAGATCCAATTAGCCGACGCATTGATGAAGAACGGCGTCAGAATTACCTCGATACAGCGATGCATTTCGAAAGTACTTATGTGATGGTTTGGACCTATCGGCCCCCTAAAGAAGTAGAAGTTTGGTTTAAAAAAATATTTTGGGTAGATACCGAAAATAAAAATAATGGCTGGGAAAAAATACTCCAATATTTTCAACAAAAAATAACTGCTATAGCGCATTCGCTTAGCCGTATTTTTATTCTAGAGACTATGAGTAACCAGCAATTGTTTAATCATTTGCATTTGTGTATACGCGGTGGCAGCGGGGCAATTGTATTACCCAATAAACCTGTTTATGTGGACAGTTTGTTGGGCAATAGTGACCTTTTTGGTGGTTTATATCCGATGTTGGACGATAGCCATTTACGCATGATTAGCTTGGTTGGTTTTCCACTTGAAACGGAGGCGGGCGTTTTACAAGCTCTAGAACAATTGCCTTTGCTCTTTCGTTGGTCAAACCGATTCATATTCCTCGATGCACTATCGGCGCGGAAACTCATTAAAACGCATCGACGTAATTGGTTTCAAAAACGCCATAATATGTTGGGTTTATTGCGTGAAGTGGTTATGCCGCAGGATGGACCTGGTTTTGTCAACACAGATGCCCTCAATATGACTGCAGATGCTGATCAAGCCATTGAAGAATTAGATTCCGGTTTGGTTAGTTATGGTTTTTATAGCAGTGTTATTGTTTTATATAGCAAAGATTATGAGTTGCTAGAAGAAGTTTCGCAAATGATTTTGAAACAGTTAGAGCACTGTGGATTTTGCGGTAAAATAGAAACAATTAATGCATTAGAGTCTTATCTGGGAAGTTTACCAGCGCATGGCTATCAAAATATTCGCCGACCCATTGTTCACACCTTAAATTTGGCGGACTTTTTACCCACAACCAGTGTTTGGGCTGGCTTAGATTCACATCCATGCCGTTATTATCCACCGCAAAGTCCACCACTATTTTATGCCTCAACGGTTGGTGCAACACCCTTTCGCTTTCATCTACATGTGCAAGATATTGGTCACACTTTAATCGTTGGTGATACAGGTAGCGGTAAGAGTACGTTGGTTGGTTTAATTGCGGCGCAACATTTACGCTATCCCAATGCGCAAGTATTTATTTTTGATAAAGGTTATTCTGCTTACATTCTCTGTCTGGCATTAGGGGGCACACATTATGATCTTTGCCATCCTGAACAAAATATAGCTTTTTGCCCATTACAAATGATTCATGATGAAGTCCAGTTAATGGCAATGATGGAATGGTTAGAATTATTAATGGAGTGTCAGGACTTAACGATTAACAGTAAGCAACGTCAAGAGTTGCATGCCGCTCTGCAGCGCCTTGAATTGCAAAAATCCCGCACGTTAACTGACTTACAATGTACCCTGCAAGATTTTGCAATGAAAGCAGCACTAGAGTATTACACGCTTAGCGGTCCAATGGGGCAAGTGTTGGATGCCAAACAAGATAGTTTGCAAAATCATCCATTTCAAGTGTTTGAGATGACGCATTTGCTCGAAAAAAATAACAAAGCTGTTATTCCAATTTTAAGTTATTTATTTAGTCAAATTGAAGCAAGGCTCACTGGAGCGCCGACGCTGATTATAATCGAAGAGGGACATCGTTTTCTCACTGGTAAATTTGGTGAACGCTTAGAACAATGGCTGCGTGAATTACGTAAACGAAATACTGCCGTGATTTTTTTAACGCAACATCTAGCTGAAATATTTAATGCGCCTATAAAACCAATATTATTGAATAGCTGTAAAACGAAAATCTTTTTGCCGAATCACCATGCAGACGATGGATTTAATGCAACTTTATACGCAGAAGTTGGTTTAACGGCTACACAAATTCAAATCATTAAAAATGCACAAGCAAAGAAAGACTATTACTACACTTCTCCATTGGGCTGCCGTTTGCTGGATTTAGATTTAAGTCCATTTGCGCTTAGTTTTTTAGGTGTGGATGGACAAGTTGATCGGGCTTTGGTTAATGAATATATAAAACTATATCAGCAGGATTGGATTTATCATTGGTTGCATGCAAGGGGCTTAAAGGCTGAAGCGGAAAAATGGTTTGCAGCAGTACATCAAGGCAGGAAGTTTGGAGGTTAATATGGATAACAAAATAATCAATGATAGAAAATGCTTGTTCATTTTGGCATGTGCAATACTTTTGGTATCAAGTTCCGCGCAAGCCATTGTTGTTTATGATCCGAGTAACTTTTTACAAAACAGGATATCCGCTTTAAATTCTGTGAAAATGTTGTTGAATCAAACGGAAGATGTTCGCTACCAACTCAGTATTTATCAAAATGATTTAAAAAATAGTATGCCTTATAGCGCCGGAGTTTGGCGCAGTAGTTTAACAGAATTAAATAAACTTGCCGATATAGCCAAACAAGGGAATGCGCTTGCTTATAGCTTATCGAAACTTGATGAAACATTTAAACAACGTTTTCCCGGAGTGGTCAAACCTCAGGATTATAATAAATCCTACGCGGGATGGTCTAATACAGCATTGGATACATTACGCACGACTTTATTGAGTGCCAGTACACAAGCGAATCAATTTGCGGATGAAGAACAAAGTAAGATGCAAGTTCAGCAATACAGCGATCAAGCACAGGGCCAAATGCAGGCATTGCAAGCAGCAAATATGTTTGCTGCACAACAAATTGGCCAATTGCAACAAATGCGACAATTATTAATCAGTCAAATTAATGCCCAAAATACTTATTTTGCTTATCAGCTAGCTAAAGACCAAGCCATGCACGCTAGTCTACAAGAATGGTTAACGCCGAAACAAACAAGCTTGACGCAATATGGACATGGCTCAGGCTTTGGCATGGATGATCTTCGAATTAGATAAATTTTTTTGCACAGGAAAAATGATGAAAATAAATAAACCAGTAATTGAAATAATCAGCGTTACCTTGATGCTCACGATCTTAATGGCATGTGGGCAATCCGAACCACTCCAATCATTGACGAGTGATGCGCTGTCCAAACCATATGATTTCCCCTTTTGGCTACATGAAGCCAGTTTGCATTCAAAATTATGGCAGCAAGCACAAGAATATTGTGCAAAGCAAGTAAATGTGAAACCCAATTGCCAAACGATTGAGCAAGTGCAATGGATGCGACCATTAGCAAATAAAGTTAAAACAAAACAAGAAGGCTTTGGCCCTAACGATCTTTAATAAAAATATTGAATCATCATGCCGATTTTAACAAACATCACTGAACAATATCATAGTGCCACACAAGGTTGGTTTCATTATTTGTTCCCCATTGCAAATAAAATATTTGCAACATTAGCAACCATTGAATTGGCGTGGTCAGGTATTTGGTGGGCGCTTAATCATAATGAGATCAGCTCCGTTTGGGCGGAATTTTTGCAGAAAATTTTAGTGATTGGATTTTTTTATACTTTATTGCTGCATGCACAAGATTGGTTACCTGCAATGATTAAAAGCTTTATGGCTATTGGGGCTGGCGCTACGCATCAACAAAAGCTTTATCCCAGCGATATATTTAGCCAGGGTTTAGAACTATCCGAGCAGATATTTAGCAGCATGCGCCTTGATAACTTTGCCCAATTTTTGGTTACGGCATTGGTTAGTGTGTTTAGTGCCTTAATGGTACTCATTGCTTTTACGTTAATTGCTGCGCAAATGGTTGTTGCACAAATTGAAGCGTATCTTGTTGTTGGTGCTGGAGTTTTGTTGCTCGGTTTTTCGGCGAGTCGTTGGACTCAATTTTTAAGTATTAATTATTTACATTATGCAGTTAGCGTCGGTATTAAATTATTTATGTTGTTTATGATTGTGAGCGTGGGCGGCAATATTGCGACTGAATGGCATAAAATGATTGCGTCAGGTATTGGTCAAGGTCCTGCGCCATTATTAGAAGTGACCGGTGGCGCTTTAATTTTTATGTATGTCGTTTGGATTATTCCATTAAAAGCACAGGGGTTAGTGACAGGCAATAGCGATACGGGCGCGCGTAATGTGCTGGTCTCTTCAGGGCGATTTTTGCGATCGATGGCATCGGTAGTGAAACATTTTTCGCAAAATAAACAAGATAGACAAAGCAGTTCTATGTCACGCATTCAGCAAGCTATCAGTACATATTCTCGAAACAGTTCACATGTAGCGAGACAAACGATGCATCACAAAACTTCCTTAAGCAATGCTGCAGCCCAGTCGACCAAGAAACCATCAGGTGCGCCGATGACGAAAGAGAAACATTCACCTGCGCGATCACAGGCACAGAAACAACAATCAGCACCAAAATCCACATCGACCATTCAAAATCAAACAAAAACAAACGTGGTGCCACCGGCAAAAAAAGGCAGCATCAATAATCGTGGAGTGCATCAATGAATCAAGCAAAAAAGCTCTATAAACAGGAACAGGCAAAGCCAAATATGGTAACTAGCGTCTCAAATCAATTACCAAGACCGCAAACAACTAATCCTTATTTAGTTGCTCGGATGGAGTGGAATTCAATGTTCTATGATTTAAACAAAGCAAAAAAGAATTGGCAAATGTTTGCACTGCTTTTGTTATTGCTTTCCTTATTAGCAGTGAGCGGTGTGATTTATTTAGCGTCAGCGTCAAAATTTGTTCCTTATATTGTACGTATTGATCAGCTGGGTAATAGCCAATTTGGCGACTGGGTTAAACCGTCGGCTAATATTACACCTATAGAAATACAAGCGTTTATTCATCGTTATATCAAAGAAGCACGTATGATCATTGCCGATCCAGTGGCGCAAAAAAGCGCACTGGATTTCATTTACACAACTACACAAAAAAGCGCGCAACAAATTTTGAATGAATATTATCGGGAAAATGATCCGTTTGAATTGGCACGTACACAAACACGTGAAATAAAAATGAATGCCGTGTTACCAAAATCAGATAAAACTTGGCAAGCGCATTGGACAGAAATTACACGTGATTTAGACGGACACATTCTCTCTGAAGCACATTTTGAAGGTTTATTAACCATTCGTCAGCTAAAAGTAAAGGATATAAACATACTTAAGTTAAATCCATTAGGATTGTTTGTAGCCAATTTTACCTGGACGCAACAACAATAAGGTGATTTGATGTTACGCAAAAAATATTACGCTTTTATTATACTTTATTTTTTCTTGCAAACATTGGCACTAGCGAATGTTCGCGTTTCGCATGACACGCGAGCAACAAGCGTGACTGCAGATGCTGCTTACCTGTCAATGCAAAGCCCACAAATTAAACAGGCCATGCAACGCTTTCAAAAAACGGGCGAAGCACCGTTAATTAAAACAGCACAATTTTTACAATTCCCTTATGGTCATTGGCAACCGATTATTGAGTGTCAACCTATTCGCGCTTGTGATATTGCGCTAGAAGAAGGCGAAAAAATTAATGGCATTTATTTGGGTGATACGGAACGCTGGTTATATGAAATGGGTATGAGTGGTGAGGCCGACCGCATGCAGCCACATGTTATTTTTAAGCCAAAAGAATATAACATTAGTACTAATTTAATTATTACCACGAATCGACGTTCATATTATTTGGGCCTTATATCACAAAAAAACAGTCAGGTGTTGCAAGCAAAATTTTATTATCCTGATGATGTGCAACGTTCCAAACTTGCACTAGAAAATGAGCAAAAGCGGCAAAATGAGTGGTCGGCCCAAAACAATATTGCTGAGATTTCAGTTAACCATTTTGAAAAACTAAATTTTAATTATCAAATTAAAACCACATCATTCTTTAGTAAAACACCACATTGGAAACCACAGCGTGTTTTTGATGATGGGACACATGTTTATATTCAAATGCCAAAAAATCTGCATAGTTTAGATGCGCCAGCTCTTTTTTTGTTGAAGGACGATGGAAAAATTGAGTTGGTCAATTATCGTGTTCAGCAACAATATTATATTGTTGATCAACTGTTCAAGCGTGCGGTTTTGGTTGTTGATGTTGGCTCGCATAGTGAGCGCATTGAGTTGGCTCGGCAAAATTAAACATGGTGAGAATATGATGTGGCAAGCATTGCACGCGAAAATGAAGAAAAAACCATTTTACAAAATTGACCATTTGCAGTTTGAGCAACAACACAAAACTTATCTGGCGCACATGAATAAAATGGCATTAATTTTAGCAATATCATTAATGGCCGTTATTTTGTTGGTTTGCGTTTACATTTTTGATATGCGATCCAATAAAGTTATGATGATTGATGAAGACTATGAACAACCTTTACACATGGACCAAACTCAATGGTATCAAACTAAAACAAATGCAGTTGCGCGCGATCCAGTCAAAATCAAAGAAAATAGTGTTGATGATGTAAATAACCTACCAACAGAAGATGACAGCGAATCATTAAATGAAACCGTTCCCGATTTGATGGTAGTAAAACCATATCAGTCAAAAATCGCACAATCAATCGAAAAACAACAGGTTAGTGATAAAAGCGCTCGAGAACAGCAAGCAATGAATTCTGCATTATCATTGAGCGCTAATAAAGATGAACAGCATACGCGATCGGTTGAGCGTAAATTATTCAGTGATCCTGCGAAAGGTGTTAACGAAGCGCGTGCTAATCAATTGCCTATATCATCAATCAAACAAGATTTTGATGAGAGCGACCAAAACAAACAACGTGATAAAAATGCTTTTTTAGAGAACAATAAAATCAAATCATCCAATTTACCAAATGATCGCATGCATCCTAAATTAAATAGCCCTTATGTGATTACTGCTGGCAGCATTATTCCGGCAGTGTTGATTGCCGGTATTAATAGTGATCTTCCTGGATTGGCTTTAGCACAAGTACGCTTACCGGTCTATGATTCTGCAACTGGGCAGCATTTATTAATTCCGCAAGGAGCAAAATTATTGCTCCAGTATGACAGCCAGATTTCATTTGGGCAAAAACGTATTTTAATTGCTGTACGTAAAATTATTTTTCCGAATGGCAATGTTTTGCCCATCGAAGATGCGGTGGTTGGTGACGTAAGTGGGTACAGTGGTTTTGCAGATAAAATAGATAATCATTATGGCAAATTATACGGCAGTGCTGCTTTATTAGGCGTGATCTCAGCTGGTTTGCAAATCAGTCAACCACAATCCGAATCCATTTTAACCCCTGCATCATCCGGGCAAGTTGCAGCAGGTGCTGTTTCACAACAACTGGGTGAAGTGTCGTCACAAGTCATCAGTAAAAATTTAAATGTACAACCTACTTTAAGCATCCGTCCTGGGTATTTGTTCAATATCACTGTTACCAGCGATATTGTTATTTTAAGTTCATATGATAATAAGAGGAGTTTTGAATGAATGCACATGTAATAAATGCTCATTATCCCGATGAGCGTCCGAATACAACATTAACGAAAAAGCGTAAAAAAATAACCTTACGTAATTATCGGGTTGAGATGTCACTATTGAATCCACTAAATGCGAATCAAATTCGCGATATTCGTGAAAAGTTTAATATGAGTCGAACCGTTTTTGCGAAAAAATTACGCATCTCACCGCGTACGCTAGAGCGCTGGGAACAAGGCATCTCGCAGCCAAATCAGCAAGCAGCTGTATTGATCTTACTGGTGATGCGCTTTGGTGACATGATTGAACGCATTGCTGCACTCGGATAAATGCTTGTTAATAAATCCCGGTGTTCATTTATGAACATCGGGATTAAGGATAGCGTTACTTGTTAATTTTTTCGTAGTGTGAACTTCGGTGCGCCGGCTTTGTGCCCGTTAAAAATGTCTTAGTGGCGGATATGTTGCTCGTATTACTAAATCAGGTACTTAAAATTTTGACGAAGGACTAAACCACAATGCTTTAATCCCACAGCCATAATGGTGTTACAACCGCAACGATATCACCCATAGACAAAGGGCCAAAGTAGCGACTGTCATAGCTGCGTATGCTTTTGGTTCCATAAACCCATATTTGTTGTTCGTTTAGTACGAGTACGATTTTTTGTATGGAGCTGTTAGGAAGTCGTTTATTTTGCATGACGAATGAGCTTGAATGCGGTAAGGCTACCCCATTTAAGGTGATTTGATTCGGGTCAAGATCAATCCGATCACCAGATAGACCTACCAGTTGTTTCAATAAAGGTTGCGTATGATTCGGACATGAGCCGCTGAAATGGCTTTGTGGATAGACAGAATGATAAACGTTTGCAGCGGGTAAACAAAGGGTAATAAAGCTGCCACGAGTGGGTTGATCTGCGCTGATGTAATAGATTCCCCTTGGCATACTGGTGCTGAGGTTTAACCGTAATGGTGGTGGCTTTAATAGAAAAGATGCTAACAATATTCCAAAGAGTATCGTTCCAATTTTTGTTATTTTCTTATTATTCTTGAGCATACGCAGAATCGGCAATTGTGCCTAAGTCCTTCAAAAACCACATGATATAGTGGGTAGATCAAGAAATAAACTCTTGTAGGCTGATTTTTTTAGTAAAATTATGAAAATAACTCTTGCAAACTTTATTAATGTAACCTAAAAATAGCGCAACAGCTTTACCAATACAAAAAGGTAGCTGTAGAGTTATTACCAATCACACAATTGGTCCATAAAAGTTGTACAAATATTGAGAGGAGTAAAATATGGCAGCTGATTCAAAACCAATGACCGAAGCGGAGATCATTCGATCTTTAGCTGAGGCAGCAAGTTTGGCTAAAAAAGATATCGTATGTGTATTTGAAATACTGCGAGAAATGATTCATAAACAAATGAGCAAACGTGGATCAGGCGAAATTAAGATCCCTAAATTGGGTATTAAAGTTCGTCGGATTAAGAAGCCAGCTACCAAAGCTCGTATGGGACGCAATCCACTAACGGGTGAACAAGTAATGATTG
>CAYSGV010000091.1:9149-9538 GCA_964430685.1 uncultured Gammaproteobacteria bacterium | reverse complement strand
GTTTATTCGATAAACTAGCTTATAACGGGCATAAACTTCAGGCCCAATACATAACGAGACATTACATAAGAGGTTATATTATGGCAAGTAGGTCAATCGAACTGAATTTAAAAGCGCTAGATGGCTCATTCGTTCCTTGCACAATTAATGCGGGAACCGATGAAATTAACAGTCCTGTTGCCCTTGTTTTAAATCCGCCAAAATTTCTATACGTTTACCTCTCTGAAATAGCATATCAAGTATTAAATAGCCATTGGCAGCACAAACAAAAAATTGCCTGGTTGCTTGCGCACGAACGAGAGTTAAGTCGATTAAATGTGGATGCACAGCAAGAGTGGGTTGCACAGCACCAGCAAGAAATTCATGGTCTCTATGAAGCAAGCAAAAAA
>CAYSGV010000091.1:0-9139 GCA_964430685.1 uncultured Gammaproteobacteria bacterium | reverse complement strand
CCATGAGTTCATTGGTTCTATTATGTCATACAAAATCGATTTGTCGATGTTTAGTTGAAAGAATGGATATCCACCGGATTTCTCTCCTTTCAAAAAAGTAGCTTAGATAATCTTCTTGAAAACGACCAATTTGAACTTGAAAGACACTCTCGTTCAAACGACAGTGAAGAAACAAAACATCGACTAAGAATTACCTGGTTACTTGAAAATGATTCTGTATTGAAAGATTTGTCAATGGATGCGAAAAGAAAATGGATGGAAGCGAATCAGGATCACAAGACTAAAGGTCATGAGGTTAAAGAACTTTATGAAGCAACGCTAAAAGCCAATGCAATTGCAGCGCATCGAGCAGAATTAGAATCGCACTATGCTTTAACAAATATCTTTTTTTGGCCAGGGGTTCCTACTTCTAGTGGTATGCAATTACATATTGCAGGACAAACATGGCCACTCTCGCAAAATACAGCTTATGGCATGATTTGGTCAGAAAATTATTCCAATGCCAGTACGCAACAAATGCAAGCTGTAGCAGAGCAAATAGACTTTTTAACTTTACATTTCGAAAATGCGCGATTTAGAGATGATTCACCAAGAAGAACAAACGCCCAATTATCAGATGGTGCACTTGCCGCTGGTCGAGGTATACAAGTAGAATTAGATGCCTCGGATCGCAGGCTTGTTCTTCGCGCATTAGCCCGTGTTCAAAGCGCATTAAATAACCGTTCTACAAATATAGAGACTGAAGCTAGGATTTTAGAAGAAGCAAAACCAAAATGGAAACGTAGGTTAATTATTGGCAGTATCCTTGTAGTTAGTGCATTAGTCATTTTGGCTGCCGTATTTGCGACGCCTGCTTGGCTAGGTTTGCTAGGCGTAGGTGGCGCAGGCGGGATATTAGCCGCATTCGGTATTGCAGTGAGCCATATTATTCCTCCTGCTGTGATTACAGGGATTGCGATCGCTGCTGATGCAATTATTGGCATCAGTTTAATCAGCCTTGCAGTATATGCGATAAGTAAATGTATTGGTTTTTGCCGAAGCCGTTTTAGCCGTAAAGAACCAGGATATAGAGCTGTTGATGAGTTTGATGACAAATCTAAAGACCATGATCTAGACATACAACTTAGTGTGTTGTCTGACCCATACGACCGTGCCAATGTCTTTTCTGATGACTATGAAGCACCAACGAAAAGAGTCGCACTCCAATCAGTAGACCTTGAACGCGGTGAAGCACAACAAGTTCCTGCAAAGCCTAAACCAACATACATACCATCTCTGGCACCAAGACCCGCGCAGCCAAAACAATTGGCAAATGGCAGCAGTGCACCACGTTTAGCAGCAAGTGCTAATGCTAGCAATGGAGCAAGTGCAATCGATAGAAAAGAAAAGAAACGTCTGCAAAAACCAGAAGGAAGTGGTCGGCAATTAAGTAGTGCTATGGGTGCAGCAACGGTTAGTGGAACCGCATCTTTTTCAGCTGCTCCAGCACCACATCCGCAAACATTTGTACCACCAGCCGCTTTGGTACCTGCACCTGCAGCTATACCTAGTAGTCCTGCTCGCACATCAGGTAATTCGACAGCTGTTTCGGCACTACAACCTGCGCCAAGTAGTTCTGTGCGTGCAGTAAATAGTCCAGCACCAGTTCCGGCACCACAACTTACAGCAAGTAGTTCGGCTCGTACAGTGAATAGCCCAGATGTTGCAACATCACTACCTACAGCAAGCAGTCCTGCTCGTGTTGTGAGTAGCTCAGCGCCTGTTGCTGCAACCGCAGGAAGTGGGCAAGGGTCTGTGAAAAAAGATTCAGCAGCAACAGCAAGCCAAACGTCTGCGGCACCAAAAGTACCAACACCGCCACCGGCTCCACCAGCTCAAAATAGAACTGCACCTCCGGCACCCAAACTGCCAGGAAGTCCGGCCAAATCCACAGCAACTTCTACACCACTGGTAAGCGCCCCTGCGGCAGCAAATTCGCCACAGAGCTCTGGTGCCCCATCAGACTTATTAGCATCTTTACAAAACGATGATCCCATAGCGGCTATGAGAGCTAGAACAGCTGCAAAAAAAGCTGCTGCTCAGAAAAAAGCTGCTGCTGAAAGCACCGCCAGTGCTGAAGCTGCTGCAAGTCCAGCTAAACCGACAGCGCCAGTGGGTAATGGAACCCTTTTCCCTGCACCAGGAGGGAATAAAAAGGGAGCTGGGAAAGCTGCGGCATCACCTGGCAGTGTCGCAGAACAAGCAGCTGCAGCGCTTAGAGCAAAGCAAGCTAAAAAAGCGGCAGAAGCAGCAGCTGGTACACCCAAAATGTAATTAGGAATAAACTATTTTGCTATAAGGGTAAAACAAAAAATCCCCCATAACTGGGGGATTTTTTTTGCCTGCAGCGTAAAGGTATTCTTTCCCCCTCATAAATGTCACTCACCATAGTAGTTCGCCCCATTTATAAAATGGTGACCGACGCTCTTAGGCGGCGAGGGGATTTAAGAACCACCTTGCAAAGAGGAGCAATTTGTACTTTAATCCTCCGCATCCAAGGATAAAGGTCAAAATATGCAAACTACTGATTCAGATGAATTATTAAAACCTTATTATTTTGTTGGCGATGGCAATAAAAAAACACCACGCGCCACAGATACAGATAAATACTATGAAGCAGTATTTCACCGATTCGAAAATGGTGGCAACCTAATTGAATGGAATTGGGCAGCGGCATTGGTTGGACCTTTCTGGCCTGTTTATCGGCGCATGTATGTGGTGGCCATTCTCTTTTCATTAGCATTGAAAATAATTGGTGCCGTCATTTTTATTTTATTAGGGAACTCGCTGGCCAATTTGGTTACTGAAGTTGATCCATGGACCCTATCGATTTCCACCATAATCATATTTCTTCCATTTTGGATATTTTTGGGTTTATTCGGCAACTTTATTTATTATCATAGTATTTTGCGCAAAATAAGGTTAAATATAAAACCCACCTTTTCATCACCTGTAGAATCAACAGGGGTCATTATTGTATTAGCATTTGTATCCAGCCTGGTTACACGATTTACTTTTTTAAATATTATTTTGTTTGCCTTCTGCTGTATACGCATGCTCCAAGATGAAATGCAAAAAAAACAAAAAGCTACCATGACAACCGCATCAAAGTAGATTAGCGCTACTTCGGTATATTCACTTGCAACGCAAATTCTTTTTCCATTTGCGCTTTTTGTTGTTCAAAGCTTAAGTTCTTTTTACTCTCGTCAAAATATTTTAATTCTTGTGTGCAGCCCATTGTTTTGGCAACCCGCACATAACCACCATATAAACGAGCAGCAACTGCATTAATAATTTCTTCAATTGCTACTGCTCTTGCCTCAGGCCCTGCCATTTCCCATTGAAGATTAGGCAATTTTTCTCTTACCGCTGTTGCCACATCCTCTGATTGCCCTGCTATATGTGGCGCATTCGAAAGAAATAAATAATCACCCGATGTTTTTTGTACATCTTCACGAGATAAGAATTTACGTGCGCCCGTTAATGTATTCAGTGGTCCATCTGCTTTAACCACATCAACATATGCAACAGGAACACTGGCAAATTTCCCTTCACCTTTTATTTTCAAAAAACAATATTCCATTAATTGAATTTCAGTAACTTGCTCTGGCTTTATTGCAAAATGTTCGGCAACCAATTTTTTGTAAGATTCGTCGCCATCGATACGTTTATCAGCTGTATCAGGACTAAAATTTCGTTCAGCACGTAATAAATATAATTTAGCAACATCAACCTGCTCACATTCAACAAGCATTTTGGCAAAATTTAACCGTTCTTCGATATATACACGACGCGCACCTTGTACGATGATACCCGCATATTTTTTCTTCTGCGGCATTACGGTTTTTTCTACATCTAGTTCAGCTAAACATTGTTTAATTGCACCAACATAAAGCGCACCATCTTTTTTGGGATCGAGCCATTCACCCACATTAATTTCCCAACGTTCCTGTGCCACGCGTTTTTCTGGTTCCGCATTAGTTGCCGCTGGCGGAGGAGTTATTTTGCGCCTAAACCATTCACGTTGCGTAAAACGAATAAGCCAATGGTTCATTTGTTCTGGCCATGCGCCATTTTGTTCAGTAGTAAAACTATTGGGTAATAACTTTTGTAATATAAGTTCAGCATTAAACGTGGTAATGTCTTTCTTATCGAATTTATCGCTGCATGCCTGTCTGGCAACACTAATCGCCGCTTCAATGATTTCAGGTTTATATCCTACTGCTGCTAAATCCTTAGCTAAAGTCTTTGGATCAAATGCACCCGATAGATAAAGTAACTTAAGCAGTGCCTGTTGTTGAAGTTTAACGGTATAACCATAGGCGTTGAATAAATCAGTTAGATTAGGCATTATGGACCTCGTTATTGCAGTTATGTAACAGTTTGTTTAAGTTTCTTATTTTAAAGGACAAAACCATCAAATGCAAAAAAAACGCTGTGCCTGGAGCTTAACCGATCCCTTGTATATTGATTATCATGATCATGAATGGGGTGTGCCTGTCCATGACGATCGCTTAATGTTCGAATTTTTAATTTTAGAAGGCATGCAAGCGGGTTTAAGTTGGTTAACGATTTTAAAAAAACGTGAACATTTTCGTCATGCGTTTGATAATTTCAATCCAGAGAAAATTGCACGTTATTCAGCTAAAAAAATTAATAGTTTAATGCAAGATGCAAATATTATCCGCAACCGTTTAAAAATTAACGCTACCGTTGGCAATGCACAGGCAATGTTAACATTACAAGACCAAGGCATCAGTTTGTCGGAATTACTTTGGTCATTTGTGAACCACCAACCGATTCAAAATCGTCGACGCTCACTTAAAGATATTCCAGCAATCACACCTGCTTCCGTTGCAATGTCCAAACACTTAAAAAAATTAGGATTTAATTTCGTTGGCCCAACCATTTGTTACGCACACATGCAAGCCGTTGGCATGGTAAATGACCATCTTATGAGCTGTTATCGATATAAACAATTAAATAAATAATTAGATACTATAGATGTGCGCTTGCTGTAGCGCGCCTGACTTTGATTAGCCAAGGAATTGATGCAAATTCTAAAATTAAAATAAATAAAACCAACCATGCAATTGAATAATCATAAAGCATGCCCATCAATACACTGCCTAAAAACCAAAAAAGTCCAAAAGCCATGTTAAAAACACCATAAGCGGTCGCACGTTTTCTAATGGCAACCATATTACCAATGATTGCGCGCATCAGTGATTCTTGAGCACCCAAACCTATTGCCCACAAAATCATACCCAACAATGCCAATGATTCACTACCTAAAAAAACAAGTGGCGCAAACAATGCACTGACTGCGGTGATGATAATTAAAATAAGTACACCACGCTTATCATACCAATGTCCTAAAAATGGAGCGATTAATGCGTTAATGCCCATTGCGATACCATAAACGATGGGCACCATTGTTTTAGAAAGTGTGGCAGTTTTTTCAAAGTGATAGGCAATGAGTGGAAAATCAGCAAAACCAGCGGCTATCAGTGATGCACCAATCATATAAAATAGAAAGGTGCGATCCATTCCTTTGGTTGAAATTTTGGGTGAATTAATTACTAAATATTCTGGATGAGGATTACGGCGAAAAGCGATCACTAATACGATTAACGCAAGCAGTGCCGGCAAAAGTAGCAGCGCAAAACCTTCATGATAACTTCCCTGCGTGTAAAGCACCAATGCTACAATTAACGGGCCAAGCATGGCACCTAAGCGGTCCAATGCCTCATTAATGCCAAACCCAACGCCCATGCCAAAACTTTGTCCAGCATAAGATAGCATAGCATCACGTGCTGGAGTGCGAATTGCTTTGCCCAAGCGTTCAAAAATAATTAATACCGCCGCAGCAGGCCAATGATCAGTGAGTGCTAAAAGAGGTACTGCTAGTAAATTTATTGCATAACCGAAGAACGTAATGAACCAATATTGTTTGGTACGATCAGTTAAATAACCCGAAACCAAACGTATACTATAACCGATCAATTCACCAAATCCAGCAACAAAACCAACTATGGTTGCATTGGCACCAAGTATAGCCAAATAAGGACCGGTAATACTGCGCGCACCTTCATAGGTAATATCAGCAAACATGCTAACCACACCCAGCAATAATATAAATTGCAGTGCGTGCTTTTGTGCTGGCGCTAGATTTGTTAACCGCTGTTTAATGGTGCTCATCGTCAATTAGATAATTCAATTAATATGATATGTCAATTTTTTGCGATAAAAAACTTAGCATAATATTAATAAATAAATTGATTTCAATATCATAGAGAAGTAGACTCTCTGGATAATAAATTAGGGTAAATATGAGAATTAATATACAAGGCATCGACAAAATAGCCATATTACAAGTTCTTTATGCTTATGCTGTTGTTGATGAGCTAATCGTTAAACGATTTCGCGGCCAGTTAACAGATGCGGAAATTAATCATATAGGTGATAACTATCCCAGTCGGTCACAAATAAAAATATTTTTTGAACCACGATGTTGTGGATTATGGCAACCAAATTTAAATTTTACTACCGTTAATATTGAAGGTATTGGTCAAAAACGCTTATCAATTGATTTGTCATCCGATGAGCTCGATATTAGTGTTTACTGCTCAGCTCAAGGGCGCGATGCAAATATTGTGGCCAAACATATTAATCAGATTGCCCATGGCGATACCAATATATTGTTAAGCAAAATAAAGGCAGAATTATTAAATGAAAAACGATTGCTGCACCTATTTAGACAAGGAGCCGGCGAATATAATACTGAAATTGCCAGGCAGGTTCCCGATAGACAGGTTTTAAGAGAACCCTATGAGCTTCGTCGACGTAATCGATAATATTAAAGTGAGATACTTTATATATTTAACTTATCGCAATTTGGCATATTCAATATCAATTCTTAAAAATGTATCATGTGTCATCAAACTTTAATTTACTGAAGTACTTGCTAATATACCCTTCTCCTGCTCTTTATTAGGAGAAAAAATGCCACATAGTCTTGCTATTAGATAGACTCAGTTGCGAGTAATCTTGCTCTGATAATATCTATCGTTAAAGCTTTTTTAATTAATGCGGATTTAGTCCAACAATTAAGTTTAACTTTAATGTTTTCAATATAATGTTGCACGGTGCGAGTGGATAAGTTCATTACTTCAGCAATTTGTTTGGCTGTCATACCCATTGCAACATAGGCAAGACAATCTGCTTGCTTTGGTGATAAGGCAATATTGTTTTGCTTTGACTTAGGGGTACCAGAATAATTTACATCGATTAAATCTGAATAACTTCCAATCACGCCAATGATTTGACCGTTTGTATCTAATAATGGAACTTTTGTAATTAAAATATTAACAATTTGATTATTATCGCGACTTTGTGTTTCTACTAAATTATGTTTATGAAGACCTGCTAGAACTTCCTGATCACTCTGCTGGTAATATTCGGCGTGTGAATCACCCCATATTAACTCAAAGTCCGTTTTGTCAATAATTTCATCTGGAGAATTAAGGCCAGCCGCACGAGCAAAATGATGATTACATCCCAAGAATACGGAATGGAGGTCTTTCCAAAATATGTAAGTAGGAACTTGGACGAAAATGTTTTCTAAGTTCATATTCTACACATGTTTTATATAATTGTTATTATCATAATAAATTAAGACTGTTTATACAATATCTTATTTAAAATGAATCTGCCTAAGGCTATCTTATCTTATATTATGCCAGCCCCCTAGTACATTTTACAGATGACACAATGACCAGCTTTCTTTTGCTAACCGGCGAACTAATATTAACCTTTTGATTTAGTGAGAAAATATAGATTTATCTGTTATAAAGGCACTTTCAGTCGCTAGCGATCTGTTCAATTAATTTTGTGTTGATAAGACGGTTAGGCAGAACGTTTAGATAACCGTTCGTCAATGCATGTTCGATAAGCTCAGCCTTATTCTTGCAGTTCAGTTTAATTTTGAGCTGGTCTATATAATATTCTACTGTTTTAGCTGAGAGATTTAATATTTTGCCAATGGTTTTACTTGACTTACCACGGAGTGTAAAAAATAAACATTCTGTTTCACGTTCTGACAAACTGTTATTAAAATAGGTGTCGTTAAGAATATATGAAAATTGTTCTTTACATATTTCATAATGATATTTACCATCTGTCTTCAACAAATATCGCGTTAGATCGATTAAATAACAATCTGTAATATCCGTCATATAACAACTAACGCCCATTGTTAAATTATCTGCACCTTTAATTACATTTTTTTCATAGATAAATGTTTTCCAATTGTCATTGGCATAACATTGATGACTGAGAAATTTTAGCTTTTGATGGTGTAGTGTTAATTTGTCTTCTTGAATAAACTCCTCCGCATATTGCGCAGCAGCACATTTAATATCATGATCGGTTAAACCAATAAGATCTTCTGGTGATGCAAAGCCAACTAACTGGGCAATATTTCGGGTAGCAAAACAAAATGTTGAATCAGTGGATTTCAACAAGTAATATCCAGGCAATTGGTTAAGCATTGCAATTGTATTTGGCGTGAGGTTGATCATCAACGTACTACTGCTCTAATTTATATGCAACTTCTGTTAAAATTATATGGAAGAATATCGAGTCTCGCAAGCTATTCTCCCAAACCCTTGACCTGTAATCACTTTTCGTCCTGTTTTCAACTATTTTTTTAACAAACATTAGGGTTACTCCCGGGATATTTATTTAGATTATCAGTTACATTTGGCACCTATATAAAACTTAGACCTAACTGATATGAATAGATTTATGCAGCTTAATGTAACGGCAGAACCACAAATAATTGGTATTTCTACATTTAGAAATACTGCTATCTTTGCTGAAAAATGCCATAACCTATTGATATGTGAAGGATATAAAACCATTACCTTAGATTGTTTTGAATTGGATGAACAAAAATTAGCAATTTTAATACAAGAGGGTAGTATTAACACTGGTCTTTTCTCTATCACTGTCCCTGAGATTGACATTAGCGCCGAGGCCATACAATTTAATATTGAGTTAGCAGCTTATAAGCCTAATGTAGCAATAAACATCCCAC
>CAYSGV010000090.1:0-9648 GCA_964430685.1 uncultured Gammaproteobacteria bacterium | reverse complement strand
CTTCTTGTGCATTGGCGCTTAACTATTTGCGCAACAAGGAAAAATTAAATGAATGAAGTTATATTTGCTATTAATTCTGGATCCTCCAGCATTAAATTTTCACTTTTTTCATACAAACAAAAATTAAATTTGCTCTACCATGGTGATATTGCAAATATTTTAGACGCTTCTTGTTTAACGATATATAGTGCCAAGCAGATTCAAGTTGTTAAGCAACATATTGCAACGAATGGTTACGCAGCCGGGTTAAGCGCGCTTTTTAATTGGTTCGAGCATTTATCTGAGACAATGAGTTTAACAGGGATAGGCCATCGTGTTATTTATGGCGGCATGTGTTATGCTTTCCCTACTCTAGTGACTGACGAAGTTATGATGGAAATTGAGAATTTAATTCCATTAGCACCATTGCATCAACCACATAGTCTGGAAGCTATCAAAATTATTTCCGCGCTTTATCCTAAATTGCCACAGGTAGCTTGTTTCGATACATCATTTCATCGCACCCAAGAAAAACTGGCAACACTGTTTGCGCTGCCAAGACCATTAATAGAAGCGGGTATTATTCGCTATGGCTTTCACGGTATTTCCTATGAATATATTGCTTCCGTGATCACGCAGTATATTGGTGACAGAGGTAATCAGCGAGTCATTACAGCGCATTTAGGCAATGGTGCAAGTATGTGTGCAATGGTGCAAGGTAAAAGTGTGGCCACATCGATGGGATTTACAGCATTAGACGGATTAATGATGGGTACACGCTGTGGTCGTATTGATCCGGGCGTGTTGTTATATCTTATGCAAGAGAAAAATTATACTTTAACGGAGCTGCAACATTTATTATATGAGGAGTCAGGCTTATTAGGTGTTTCGGGCATCAGTCATGATATGCGCGAATTATTATTAAATCCAGATCCAAAAGCGCAAGAAGCAATTGATTTATTTTGTTATCGCGCCGCACTTGAAGTTGGTTCATTAGCGATGGCAATCAATGGAATTGATGCGTTGGTCTTTACTGCAGGGATTGGAGAAAAAGCAGCTTATGTACGTGAAAAAATTTGCGCACAGTTATCTTGGTTAGGACTAAAGTTAAATGATAAAGCGAACGAAAATAATGCAAGTATTATTAGTGCGGATAGTAGTACGATAGTTGTTTGTGTTATTCCAACGAATGAAGAATTTATCATTGCCAAGCACACGTTGCATATACTTGAGCATGATTAAATTTCAATGCAACTAGTTTTTTTGAGATTGTGGTGCTGCGTGTACTAAAAAGTCCATTATCGATTGGAATTTGTCTCGGAAAACTTCCAATAGTTTACTTAAAACAATATTTTCATGATGTGTGACTGTTTTCAGAGTTAAAGAGATAACAATCATGATTATAATGATGATCAATATCTTCAGCAATATTTTTTGATAAAAACGCATCAATGATGGCCCTTCATTTGTGTTGTCTATAAACCCAGATTCTGCAGTTGGGTCACGATTTCTAACGTAACATCTTGACTCATCACCAACCAGGTGACCGCGCAAATTTTTCCTACGCGATATAAACCAATCTGTTACATTATAAATCGCGACCAACTGCAGAATCTAGGTTAAATATTTTTAGATTCCGGAAGCTTTGTTTGTATTGCTATTTCCATTACTCTTTTCAATTTGTTCTTGTATTTTTAAACGAAAGGTCATTGGATCGTTAATGAGATCAAATGCTTCTGGTGTACCCCCAATTCCATGCACGATAATGGTGCCATAGCCAAAAATGCGTCCGACAAAAGACTGAAATACTTGTATGCTTTCAATTTTTTGTAATAAATTTTCTTTAACTAATCGTTGCACAATTCCCCGTTTGACGATAATGCGTTGTGTGGTTACACCAAATTCAGTCGTAATATAAGTTAAAAATTGAATGAGATCGGCAAAAAATATAAGCAAGAGTACACTTAAAAATACAAGATTAATGGTATCAAAATGCGGAAGGTCGTAATAGATGGTTAAATAATAAAGCATGAAAGTAATTACCAGCCAGCCTAGTGGTCGTAAAAAAATAATCCAACTTAATCGCGCGCGAAAAATAAGCTGTTCACCAGGTAATAAATTCCTTTCAATATAACTCATAAATAATCCTTGCAATCTATTGCTAAGTAGATTTTAGCACATTTTTTCTACCGTATTGAGATAAGCGGCTATTTGTTGCAATGCTTGCTTACTTTCAGGTAAGAAAGGCACAAAAATAGGCCAATCATGCGGCATATTGGGCCAAATTTCTAGTATGACATTACTAGCGGCTTGTTTAGCCTTATCCGTAAATCTCTGTGCATCATCTAAAAATAGCTCTAAGCTGCCTACCTGGATGAGTAATGGAGGTAGGTTATTTAACTCAGCATATAAGGGTGAAGCAATTGGGTCATGTGCAGGGGTATCACCTAAATAATAGCAAGCTATCTGTTGCAGCTGTGGCGCGATGAGTTGCACGAGTGGGCTAAGAATATAGTCCTTTGTTTGATTGTAAGTAATCGATGTGCTTTCACAAGCTAAGTCAAACCAAGGGGAGATACAAATGCCACACATAGGGGATGGTCTAGTCTGTAATTTGAGCAACAAAGACACCGCAAGGCCGCCGCCTGCTGAATCACCACAGATAATAATTTGTTTTGCATGAATTCCTTGATTGAGCAAATAATCATAAGCATTGAGTGCATCTTCAACTGCGCTGGGATAGGTATATTCAGGTGCAAGACGATAATCGAGCAGAAGTACACGCGCGTCTAGGTATTTTGCTAAGTAATAAGCAAAATTAATATATGATTTATTTAGTCCTATAATATAGCCACCGCCATGTAAAAATAAAATGGTCCGTGATGGGGTGTGACCTTTTATTGATATTAAAGTGCCACTAAATTTTGTTGTTTGAATAAACTCAGCATTTACTTTTTTAGGAATAGTCATAAATTTTTGTAATAATTTACGAATATATTGTATACGGTCTATTGGGGTATTGATTTGCTTTTTTTTACATTGATATTGCAAAAAGCAAACAAACATTTTGATTATCTTTTTGAGAATTTTTGTTTGCCAACTAGGCATTATCTCCATCCTAATATATTCGTTAAATCATTTAACATACTTACTCCAATGTTTTTTCAAAATCTCGATATTTACCCTTATAATCAACCAAGCCATGCTCTTTAGAAATATAGATGATGCGATTAGCAATCTTATCGATAAAATGTCGGTTGTGACTCACAAAAATAAGTGTACCCATATAATCGACTAATGCCTTCGCCAAGCCTTCCGTACTTTCCAAATCTAAATGGTTGGTTGGTTCGTCTAATAATAAAATATTGCCATATTCTAAAGTGATTTCGGCTAATAATAATCGCGCAGCTTCGCCACCACTTATGGCTAAAATATCTTTTTCTACTTCATCTTTTCTAAATAATAGTTGTCCCAATGTTTTGCGTATTTGTTGCTCGGTGCGATTACCTACGCGCAATTGCATCCATTCAAATATAGTCATATGCTTGTTAAGTAAGTCATGGTGATCCTGAGAGAAATAACTTAAATGTGTTTCGTGTCCCCATTCATAATTTCCACTCGAAGCAGCCGTTTTATCAACCAGTATTTTCATTAGGGTTGATTTGCCAATACCATTCGCGCCAATGATGGCAATTTTTTCACCGCGATGTACTTCAAAGCTTAGATCATGGAAAATTTCTTTATCGCTATAATGTTTGGATAAGTGATTAACACGTAACACAAGTTTTCCTGATGCTCGCTGCGGTTTAAATTGAAAATGTGGCGCAATACGTGATGATTGGCGAATATCGGGCAACTCTATTTTTTCAATCATTTTAACACGTGATTGTACTTGTTTAGCTTTATTTGCTGAAGCGCGAAAGCGATCAACAAAACGCTGCATTTGTGTAATTCTCTCTTCGATATTTTTTTTGATATGCAGTTTTTGTTCTTCAATAAGCTGTTTTTCGGCTAAAAATTTTCGATAATTACCACTATATTGTCTAATTTCGCCATAATCGATATCAAGTATATAATCGGCGAAGCGATTAATAAATTCCATATCATGTGAAATACAGACGATTAAACCAGCAAAATCATTTTTTAAATATTTTTCTAGCCAGGCAATGGTTAAAATATCTAAGTGATTGGTTGGTTCATCTAAGAGTAAAATATCGGGTTGTTGAAACAATGCTTGCGCCAGCAAAACGCGCAATTTGAAACCACCTGAAAGCGCTTTGAGTGGTTGACGATAATAATCTGGATGTATGCCCAATCCGGCAAGCAAATGCGCTGCAAAGGCTTCGGCACTATAGCCATCCAAATGTGCAATGGTTTCTTCCAATTCACCTAATTGATGCGCCATTTCATCTGTCCATTCATGATTTGCAAGCAACTGTTCTTTGGCTACCAGTGCCTCCATCAATTTCGGTTTACCTTGGATTACCACATCGATAATAGGTGTATTTTCATAGCGGAATTGATCTTGTTTTAGCCAACCAATTACAGCATCTTTAGGGAAGGAAATACTGCCTGATAACGCTTCTTCTTCGCCGGTAATTAAGCGAAGAAAGGTAGATTTACCGCTGCCATTGGCTCCGACCAGTGCATAACGTGTATTGGTATTTAAATTCAAATTAACATCAAAGAACAGCAATTTCTCGCCATATGACATGCAAAGTTCATTTAAAGAAATCATTTTTGCCTCTAGGAAATCGATTTATATAACTCTATGATTTATTTTTTAGTCTTCTTTGTAAAGGTATTGTTACATCAATTCTTTATTTTTATTGTATTTTAGCTGGATATTTAGATATTGAATCTGCTAATATAGCGAGTTCGAATCTGGGTACCATGGGTAGCTAAAATACGTAGTGCCTTGAAATTCTAAGTTATTTGTAAATAAAACAAAAGCTTAATCAAAAATAAAAAACGAAGGTAGCATGGAATGCGTCATTCCAAGAATTATTTAATCATCTGTTTACTAAGCACTATTATAATGGGTTGTGCTGTTGGCCCAGATTTTCATTCGCCTAAAGCACCGCAGACGAAAAGGTATACCGAAACGCAATTGCCCGCAAAAACGGTGCAAGCGGCAACCACGGGTGGTGCGGCACAACATTTTGTTGATGGCCAAGATATTCCCGCGGCATGGTGGACACTTTTCCAATCATCCGCACTCGATGAATTAATCCGCGAAGGCATTGCCAATAGTCCGAATTTGCAAGCAGCACAGGCGGCACTGCGGCAAGCGCAAGAAAATCTTCGCGCCCAAATTGGATTTTCGTTCTTCCCAGCTATTGGCGCACAGGGCAATGGGCAACGGCAAAAATTTTCGGAGCAGAGCTTTGGTGTCAATCAGCCCAGTCAAATTTTTAATTTATATAATGCGAGTGTGAATATTTCATATGTACCAGATGTATTCGGCGGGGCCAGACGTCAAGTTGAAGCGTCGCGTGCACTGGTGGATTATCAACGTTATGAAACAGAAGCAACTTACTTAGCATTAACGGCAAATATTGTTACGGCTGCGATTAACGAAGCATCTTTGCACGCGCAAATCGAAGCAACTAAAGAAATCGTTGCATTACAATCTAAACAACTTGAAATTTCCAAAAAGCAATTAGAAGTGGGTGCGGTGTCAGGTCTTGATGTGCTTGCACAAGGGACTCAGTTAGAGCAAACACGCGCAACCATTCCAGTGCTGGAAAAAAGTTTATCGCAAACGCGCAATGCATTATCAGTGCTCGTGGGGGCATTACCCAGTGAACGCAATGTGCCTAAATTTGAGTTGGATAGTTTGCATTTACCCACACAATTACCGGTTAGTTTACCGTCCAATTTAGTACGGCAACGGCCAGATGTGCAAGCAGCGGAAGCTTTACTGCATCAAGCAAGCGCACAAGTAGGTGTGGCCACAGCACAATTGTGTCCACAATTTACGCTCGGCGGGAATTATGGTTTTGAAAGCGGACAATTCGGCAATTTGTTTAAAGCCAGTTCAGCTATTTGGTCGTTAAGTGCCGCCGTTGCACAACCCATTTTCAATGGTGGTTCGTTGCTTGCAAAAAGACGGGCTGCAATCGCTGCTTATGAACAAAGCTTAGCGCAATATCGTCAAACCGTTTTACAAGCATTCCAAAACGTTGCGGATACATTGCGTGCTCTTGAAACAGATGCACGTGCATTAAAATCACAAGCCGAGGCAGAGCGTTTGGCGAAAAAAACATTGATCATGACGCAAGAACAATATCGTTTGGGCGCGGTTGATTATGTAACTTTATTACTTGCCCAGCGCGCTTATATGCAAACAAAAATTGCCCGCATACAAACACAAGCATTGCGTTATGCTGATACAGCGGCATTATTTCAAGCGCTTGGCGGTGGTTGGTGGAACCGTGAACAAGAATCTAAATAAGCAAATCTTTCGAGTGAGGATGTAATCGATGCGCAAACGAATGATAATTATGTTGGCCATAGTTGGGGTGCTGTTTGGCGCTATTTTTGGTTACAAAATGTTTGTAGCGCACATGATGATGAAAATGATGTCTGCGAATGCAGCACCGGCTGTAACCGTGTCGGCAGCGAAAATTAAATATCAAAAATGGCAACCGCACCTTAAAGCAGCGGGTAATTCACGTGCCGTACAGGGTGTAGATGTTACCACGGAAATTGGCGGTTTGGTGCGTAATATTAATTTTATGCCCGGTGCGAAGGTAAAAAAAGGCGATCTATTAGTCAAATTAAATATAGATGCAGATGTCGCGTTATTGAATTCATTAAAAGCTGCGGCTGAACTTTCGAAAATTAATTATACTCGTGATAAAGCACAATATGCTTTTCAAGCAGTTAGTAAAGCAACTGTTGATGCAGATGCAGCAGATTTGAAAAGTAAAATGGCACAAGTTGCACAACAACAAGCTACACTTGATAAAAAAATAATTCGAGCGCCCTTTACGGGCCGCCTGGGTATTTCAGCGATTAATTTAGGTCAGCTGGTTAATCCTGGTGATAAAATTGTCACCTTGCAATCACTGGATCCAATATATATTGATTTTTATGTGCCACAACAAGCGCTGGCGGCAGTGTCAGTTGGTCAAGTGATCACTTTAAAAACAGATACTTTTCCGGATAAAATTTTTAGTGGTAAGGTAACCACGATTGATTCCAAAATTGATCCTGCAACGCGCAATGTTGAAGTTGAAGCAACCGTTGCTAATTCGCAAAATTTATTGGTTCCAGGAATGTTTGGTACAGTAGAAGTTTCTACCGGGAAACCCAAGCATTACCTCACTTTACCGCTTACAGCCATTAATTATAATCCTTATGGTGATTTTGCTTTTGTGGTTAAACAAATAGGCAAAGATGAAAAAGGCAAACCCATATTAAAAGTAACACAAACATTTGTGACAGTTGGCGAAGAGCGTGGCAATCAAGTTGCTATTCTTAAAGGATTAAAAGAAGGGCAGATGGTTGTTACCAGTGGTGTAAATAAGTTGAAAAATAATGATACGGTTAACATCAACAATAAAGTGGTGCCGAATGATAATCCTGCGCCCAATGAAGTAGACCATTAACCAAGGATAAGCCATGCGGATCACTGATATATTCATTAAACGACCGGTTTTAGCCACCGTTGTCTCATTACTTATATTAGTGCTGGGTGTACGATCACTTTTGTCATTACCGATTCGTCAGTACCCTTATACAGAAAATGCTGTAGTGACCATAATGACTGCATTTGTGGGCGCTGATCCAGACGTCATTGCTGGTTTTATAACGACGCCTATCGAAAACTCAGTTGCGCAAGCCAATGGCATTGATTACATGACTTCAACAAGCACTCAAGGCATGAGTAATATTCAGGCAACGTTACGATTAAATTATGATCCGAACAAAGCGCTGACTGAAATTAATACCAAAGTAAATGCTGTGCTCAATCAATTACCCAAAGATGCACAACAACCGTCTTTATCAATTGAGGTCGGCGAAGCCATCGATTCGATGTATATTGGTTTTTACAGTGATGAATTGGCGCCGAATAAAATAACGGATTACCTCTTACGAGTAGTACAACCTAAACTTCAATCCGTCGAGGGTGTGCAACAAGCTGAAATATTAGGTGAACGGAAATTTGCACTGCGCGCTTGGCTTGATCCGATCAAAATGTCAGCCTACAACGTCACCTCAGCTGATGTGTCCAATGCAATGGCGCAGAATGATTTTATTTCAGCCGTCGGGCGTACCGATGGCCAAATGATTGCGGTAAACCTAACAGCGGATACCGGTTTGCACACTTTGGATGAATTTCGTAATTTGATCGTTAAATCTAAAAATGGCGCAATTGTTCGTTTAAGTGACATTGCCAATGTTACACTTGGTTCAGATAATTACAACACGGTAGTGCGTTTTGACGGTAAAACTGCAGTCTATATTGGTATTAAAGTTGCGCCCGCAGCCAATCTGCTTACTGTGATGAAAAATGTGCGTAAGATTTTTCCCTCCATACAACAACAATTACCAGATAGTTTAAAAGCCGATATTGTTTATGATGCCACGGAATATGTGAATAGCTCTATCCATGAGGTTGAATTTTCATTAATTGAAGCGCTTGTGGTGGTAACGCTGGTTATTTTCTTATTTATGGGATCACTGCGTTCCGTTGTGATTCCTGTGATTGCAATGCCACTCTCATTAATCGGTACCTTTTTCATTATGTTGGTACTGGGTTATTCAATTAACCTATTTACGTTATTGGCATTGGTACTTGCAATTGGTCTTGTTGTCGACGATGCAATTATTGTTGTTGAAAATATACATCGACATATGGAGGAAGGGAAATCTCGAATCGAGGCGGCTTTACAAGGTGCGCGCGAATTGGCTAACCCGATTATTGCGCTAACGATTGTATTAATTGCTGTTTATGTACCAATTGGTTTTATGGGTGGCTTAACCGGTGCATTATTTACCGAATTTGCATTTACACTGGCAGGCGCCGTCACCATTTCAGCCGTTATTGCGCTGACTTTATCACCGATGATGTGCTCAAAAATTCTCCAATCATTTCATGATTCAAATCAATTCAGTCTACAAGGACGATTCACGAATTTAATTGACCGTTCATTTGATAAATTGCGTGTCTCTTATCAAAATGTATTAGCTCGAACATTAAATTATTTGCCTGTTACAGGCGTGTTCGCAGTTATTGTGATGTTCAGTATTGCTTTATTATTTGTAACATCAAAGTCTGAATTAGCGCCGCAAGAAGACCAAGGCATTATTTTGGGTTTACTCACAACAGCGCCAAACGCTGCTTTACAACAAACGGAATTGTATTCAAAATTAGTGAATGATGCTTTTGTTAAATTTCCTGAAACAGCGCATACCTTTGCTATTGATGGCATGAACGGTTTGAATACCAGTATTAGTGGTATGGTATTTAAACCATGGGATGAACGTAAACGGACGACTTCGCAAATATTACCAGAAGTACAAAATTTATTTAACGATATTTCAGGTGGTATTGTCGCAGCATTTGAGCCTTCATTCTTACCTGGAGGCGGTGGTGGCTTACCAATACAATTTGTGATTGGTACCACAGAACCTTATGATCAACTCAATGAAGTGAGC
>CAYSGV010000089.1:0-9831 GCA_964430685.1 uncultured Gammaproteobacteria bacterium | reverse complement strand
GCGTTCCTCTATAACACACTTGGCATACCCATTGCTGCCGGCGTGCTTTATCCATGGACTGGATTACTACTCAATCCCATCATTGGAGCGGCGGCGATGAGTTTAAGCTCAATATCGGTAATAGGTAATGCATTGCGATTACGGCACATAGCATTCAATACAGCAGTTAAGAAAGCCAACTAAGGCCAATTCGCTAAATCAAGTTAGATGAACTAAGCTACCTAATAATGATTTGGAGAATTAGGATTACCACGATGCATACTGGATATTGGGGATACGCGCTTATTGTCATACTATTTATCTCATGGGGCTTTTATCATTATGTGGCACCCAAAACTTGGAAGGAATGGACACGTGCTGGTCTAGTCCAAGCGTTTATTATTTCGCTTTATGCAGAAATGTATGGATTTCCGTTAACTATTTATCTGCTCAGCCGTTTTTTGGGTCTTGATATATCAAGCAGTAACCTCTGGTCAGACTTACTTGGGCCCAAATACGGTGAGACTGGTATGGTTATTGGAATGATATTAGGCTCTGTTTTCTTGCTTACAGGTATATGGCTACTCATACAAGGCTGGCGTGCGTTGTACTATGCAACACGTGAAAATCGCTTAGCGATCGAGGGAGTTTATAAACTCGTACGTCATCCACAGTATTTAGGCATCATTCTCGCAATTTTTGGTGAAGGTATTGTCCATTGGCCAACTATTTTATCTGTCATACTCTTTCCTATCATTACTTGGGCTTACATCCGACTTGCCAAAAAAGAAGAAAAAGAATTACTCAAAAAATTTGGTGGTGAATACTATCATTATACACAACAGGTACCAGCATTTATTCCGCACTGGCCGACCCTAACAAGTGAGCACTAACTATCCATCAACCTCTAATCTTTCAACTATAAAAATTATTCGGATAAGCGGATTGATAATGATAACGGATTAAAGTCAAAACAAAATCAACTAAGTTTATTAAGCTCTGTACTTGCTCTTCTTTCTATTAAATCCCCTTCTTCCGATAAATTATGTGTTTCATTTGTTTCTGTTAAATAACCATGTAGTTTCTTTCCGGTCGCATATAACGCATTATAAGTTAGCACACCACCCATCATACCGGTAGACATATCAATAGTCATTTTAGCAAATTTAGTTCCTGTACTATCTGATTCTTTCATATCTGTAAGACTAATGAACATCATAGTCGTTGTAGCTCCGAGAATCATTGAAGTTGACATGCCAGCATGGTGAAATGCATGAGCAAGATTACTGGTTTTAAAAAAGCTGCCAACAATAGGTATTTCAGCGAGTACATTTTTTACAAACCAATTATCTCTCCATGTAAAGCGAAGACTTTGATCGTTGGTCATGTTTGTCTCTCTTTTCATTAAGCCAAGTACAATTTATCATTGCAAGTGAAATTAAAATAAACATTGATAACAAATTTATAAATGCTCTTTTAGAAAAAGATCGTTTTTACCTTTGCATTTTAATTACATCGAGTGCAGCTTGGCTCGAATTTCTGGTTGGTCGACATAGTCAGTTGTTCTAACTATCACTGCCACTCGATAATAGGCCCCAAGTGTTTTAGCAACTATTCCGTTTTGTTTATTTTCAAGTGATTCGTAATGAATAATTTTTAACGGTGATTGCTCACCCATCATTTTGCTTAAATTTCTGTTAATATCAGCAATGGTACATTTAGCTACTACATTCAAAAAATACCTTCCCCAAGAGACATTTGTATCATCATCAACCAGCTTTTCGAAAATGACTATTTTTCCGCCACGCTCAAGCACTCTTTCGGCTTCTTGTAACGCGAGGTTAGGATTAGGAATCGAGGCTAAAGATAATGGAAAAAAGATTTTATCAAATTTCTCATCACGGAACGGTAATTTTTGGGCATCAGCCACAAGACAATTTTCTTCCGGAATACCAATCTGTCTTGCTTTCACCCTACTTTGCTTAACCATTTCTGCAGAAAAATCAAGGGCTTTTACAGCTGCTTTATTGATATTGCTGGGTAGGCATTCAAAATCCAGGCCTGTTCCCTCACCAATAAGTAGTATTTTATCGGTCGGCTTAATATCCATTAATTGAATGGCTCTCGTACGACCCGGCTTAAATCCACTAATGATATTGTCCCAAATGGTAAATGCCATGAGTTGATAAGATTGATTTTGCATCCATCTGGAAAATCTATCGCAACAAGTTGTTTCAACTTCTGTAGTCGCCGCCAGTGATGCAGAATCTTTATCTGCTATCTGTGGTTGCCGTGGTGGTAATGATGGGTTGTCTGGTTGAATCGGCTGTTCTGCTGCTTTTTTCCCTTGCATGCCTGCTCTAACTCCCCCGTAAATAACTTCGAGAATGATACTATAGATTTCATACTGATAAATCAATGACTGTTATTGTAGGATAATATTTATTTATTAAATTTTTTCTATAGACAACTAAGTGTTTTTGTATAAAATAGACGCTAAAGTCTTTCTATCACAATGAAAAACATGGATGTTTTTGCAAATGTTTCGAAGAAACAGAATTTCTTCATTATTTCAACATCATTACAAGTGTCTACTTGTTTCTATAGCTATAATTTTTTCACCCCATGTTTTTGCAACAGCACCATCAATTACACTTGATCAAGCACAAATATTTGCCATTCAACACAATCAAGATTTAAAAACGGCTCGGTATAATGTGGATTTGGCCAAAGCACGTTTGGTTCAAGCAGCACAACTACCCAATCCTCGCCTTGAACTCGAAAATTTAAACGACCGTTTGTTTATCAATGAAGGTGAATATACCACTCGTGTGGGAATCAGTCAGGATTTTCCCATTGCCGGTCGCATTGCCAAACAAAAAAATGTCGCTCGTGTGGATATTGCACTTGCCGAATTAGAAATCAAAAATGCTGAACGCAAATTGCAAGGAGAGGTGGCTGCACTTTATTACCAGTTATTAGTGAACGCACGGCGACAGAAACAGCTGGAACAATTAATAGACGTCAATCATTGCCTTGCTCGTGTCGCGCAAGCACGTTTCAAAGTGGCAGAAGTTTCTGAGGTGGATAGCAATACTGCAAACATTGAATGGCAACGTCTTATCCAGCAAAAAGCATTATTGCAAAGTATACAAGTAGCACTTCGCATTCAACTCAATAATCTTCTTGGCCAACCTTCGCAATTTACTTACCGCTTACATGAAAAATTACCAACATCCCTACCGTTACCTTCACTAGAAACATTACAGACTCGAGCGATACAATTTCGCCCTGATTTGCAAGCAGCAATACTTGAAACAGAACGCACACAAGCAGAACTTGCTTTGGCACATGCGCAGCGTTGGGAAGATTGGACCGTTCAACTCGGCGTTGAACAGAATAAGCAAGTGATTACGGGTGTAGAGCCTCAAAAGCCAACTCGTTCACTTGCGGTTAAATTATCTATACCCTTACCGCTATTCAATTCGAATCAAGGTGCAATCTTAGCTGCAGGTAGCGCAGGTTTACAAGCGCGGCAAAAAACTATAGCGTTAACATTGACGATTCAAAACGAAATTGTAAGCAATTATGTACAGCTTACGCGAGTACATGAGCAATTAAGCCAATATCAAAATGATTTAATCACACTGAGTAAACGGAATGTTCGCTTGGCCCAAGAAGCTTATCGTCAGGGTCAGATTTCTTTATTTGATGTTGTACAAACGCAGCGTCAAGAAAACGATTTATATAATACCTATCTAGATTCGCTCGATAACTATTTGCAAACGCTGGTAAAACTATCTATGGCCGTAGGTAATTATCAATTAGATAAACCTATTTAAAATGGTAAAAGGTGACCGATGAGTAAAATGAAATATTCATTTTTAACAATGAGTTTTTTGATATTAAGTCTAAAGATAAATGGTGTATGGGCGCATGGCGGACAAATTGAAATAAACAATGCTGCACCCAAAGGCCCTGTTCATTTATCGGCTACTCAGCAAAAAGCGATTGCCCTACAAGTGGCCATGGCTGATTCAAGGCCCATGGCGGATTTGCTTCGACTCAATGGTGAAGTGCAGTTACGACCCAATCATCAAGCGGATGTAAGCACGCGTATTAGTGGTCAGGTCACTGCGCTTTACGCTAATTTAGGGGATAGTGTTAAACAAGGACAACCCTTAGCAAAAGTACAATCACGGTTAGTCGGTGATCCACCGCCTAGTGCGGTCATTACCGCACCGATGAGAGGTATTATCGATGCCCGAAATGTAAATAAAGGACAAGCAATCGAACCAAATAGTGTGTTATTCCACATCAGTGATCGCAATCATGTAGTGGTAATCGCACGCGTTTTTGAAGAAGATATCAGTCGTGTAAAGGTTGGACAAGAAGCACATGTGCAAGTATTGAGTTATCCCAATAAAATGTTTCATGGCAATGTATCGCTTATCGACCCCAACCTCGACCCACTAACCCGCACAATTAAAATATGGGTTCTCCTTGATAACAGATTGGCAATATTGAAACCGAATATGTTTGCACGTACAAACGTTGTGTTACGAAAAAACGTAGCAGCACTAACCATTCCAAATGTGGCTATTTTAGAAGCAAATGGTGAAAAGTTTGTTTTTGTGCGCAACGATAATCGTTTTGAGCGGACAGAAGTCACAATAGGTGCAAAAGATGACCAATTTAGTGAAATCAAAGAAGGGTTAGTCCCAGGCGATGAAGTGGTCACCCAAGGTCACAGGCAACTCTATACCCTATGGTTAACTGGTGGCCAGTTGAAAACAGAAGAAGAGACTTAAGCATGTTTAACATTCTGATTGCATGGTCACTACATAATCGTTTATTAATACTAGCAATCGCATTTGTCGTAGGAATTTTAAGTATTTTTACACTTAAACAAATGCCAGTAGATGTGTTTCCAGAGTTTGCACCACCGCAAGTCGTTATACAAACGGAAGCACCCGGGATGGCACCGCAAGATGTGGAGCGGTTGATTACTTACCCACTAGAAACAGCAATTAATGGTTCGCCGGGTGTTACGAATGTACGTTCAAGAACATCCGTAGGCCTTTCAACCATCGTCATTGTGTTTAATGCTGATACCAATATTTATGTTGACCGACAATTGGTGAACGAACGCATTCAAAGTGTCATCAGCCGATTACCCTTTGGTAGTAAACTTCCCGTAATGCTCCCGGTCACTTCTGCGGTGGGCTGGCTTGTGAAGTATGCTTTAACGAGCAATGCACTTTCTGCGCAAGATTTGCGGTCGCTGTCTGATTGGGAAATTGCACCCAGGATGCTCGCTTTAGGTGGTATTGCCTCCACTGTTTCAATTGGCGGTGAAGTCAAACAATATCAGGTACAACTTGACCCCACACGCATGCTTGCTTACCAAATAACGGCAGAAGAAGTCCGCCAAGCATTAGAAAAATCAAATATCAATGTTCCAGGCGCATTTTTGCAAAAACCAGGACAAGAATATATTGTTGGTGCAGTCGGTCGAATCACCTCGTTGGATGATATTAGAAAAACGGTCATTACCATACGTAATGATACACCAATTACGATTAACCAAATTGCAAATGTGACATTTGGAGCTGAATTAAAGCGTGGCGATGGTGCTTATGGTTTAAAAAATGCAGTCATTGGCACAATTTCCAAAGCATTTGGCGCAGACACACTGACCACAACGTATAAAGTTGAACAAGCATTACAAGAAATTAAAGCCAGTTTACCCAGTGGCGTTAATTTGGTGACACAAGTATTTCGTCAAGCTAATTTTATCGAAACAGCCATTCATAATTTGAATACCGCTTTAATCCAAGGCGCTCTGATTGTCATTGGCGTCTTGTTTATCTTTTTAATGAATTGGCGTGCATCTTTTATTACGTTTCTTTCCATGCCTGTTTCATTTATGACGGGTATTTTGGTCATGCATGCAATGGGTATTGGGATTAATGCGATGACGCTGGGTGGCCTTGCGATTGCCATTGGTGAAGTGGTCGATAATGGTATTATCACTGTTGAAAATGTGGTACGTCGATTACGACTCAATCGCATCATTATGAAACCCCTACCCACTATCGAAATCGTGTTTGATTCCGTTCAAGAAATTCTAAATTCTGTAGTGTATGCGACCTTAATTGTTATTCTCATTTTTGTGCCTATTTTCTTTTTGCAAGGCATGGCTGGGCGTATTTTTATGCCACTTGGTATTGCTTACATTGCTTCTGTGCTGGCTTCATTAGTTGTTTCTGTTACCATGGTCCCCGCGCTTTGTTACCTGTTATTAGTTCGACGAGATGAAAAACAAAAAGATAATGGGACTCGATTATATGCAATGACCTCCAGAGAATTATTGACCGCAACGACCACAACGGTTGACGCAGTTTCAGCAGGACATGAACATGAGAAAGAAACACGTTTTGTTTTGTGGTTAAAACAACATTTCTCTAAAATCCTTCATTACTCATTAAGTCACTTTGGTTGGGTGATGGGACTAGCCTGTGCTGCACTTCTGTTTGCATTTGCTTTATTACCATTTTTTGGGCGTTCATTTTTACCTGAATTTCATGAAGGAAATTATATCATTGCAATGACGACCTTGCCTGGTACTTCACTCGAAGAATCGATGCGGCTAGGTAAATTAGTACGCCAAAGTTTATTAAGCTATCCACAAGTGATTTCCATTGATCAACGTGCTGGTCGTGGTGATTTAGATGAAGATGCGCAACCACCTAATTTTAGTGAGTTCGATGTGCGTTTGGATTTTGCTAAAAATCCAAACATGTCAGCTGATGAATTACTTAAACGTATTCGTGGTGATTTAGCACAAATTCCAGGTACTGTATTTAATGTGGGGCAATTTATTGCACATCGCATGGATGAAGTTCAATCAGGTGTTCGTTCTCAAATCGCTATAAAAATTTATGGCGATGACTTAGTACAACTCAATACGTTAGGAAAATCGATACAAACTTTATTACATGATGTAAAAGGTGTGGTGGATGTAAATCGGGAACAGCAAATTAATGTACCTCAAGTCAATATCCAAATTGATCGCGAACGTGCAACTCGATACGGTGTGAAAGTAGGCGATCTCGCACAAGATATTGAAATGTTTTTAAACGGTGAAGCTGTTTCTAGTGTACTAGAAGGACATCGTACATTTGATTTGTGTGTACGTTTGGCAGCAAATAATCGTGATACCGTCGAAGCAATCCAGAATATGTTGGTCGACGCGCCAGGGTTAAAAAGTGATACACCCGTCAAAATACCACTTCGTGCAGTAGCTAATATTTCTGTTGAAGATGAGCCTTATGCGATTGGACGTGAAAATGTGCAACGATTAGCACTGGTTGCCTTTAATGTACAAGGACGAGATTTAGTTAGCGTTATTCAAGAAATTCAAAATAAAATTAAACAAAAATTAACTTTGCCACCCGGTTACTTTCTTGAGTATGGTGGCCAATTTCAAAGCCAACAAGAAGCGAACCGTATCTTATTGAGCTTGGGTGCATTGGTTATTTTTATTGCATTACTCTTACTTTATAAAGCCTTTGGTACGTTTCGTGAGGCATTCTTGGTGATGTTTAATTTACCGTTGGCTTTGATTGGTGGCGTTGTTTCACTTTTTTTAACGAGCGCTGACTTGAGCATCGCGGCCATGATTGGCTTTATAACCTTGTTTGGCATTGCCACCCGCAATGGCATTATTTTAGTGACGCATTATAATCAATTGGCCAAAGAGGGTAAGCCATTGCAAGAGGTAGTGGTACAAGGGACACTTGACCGCTTAGTCCCAGTGTTGATGACTGCATCAACCGCTGCCTTGGGGCTTATCCCCCTTTTATGGGGTTCGCCTGTCGGAAAAGAACTGGAGCGACCTTTAGCACAGGTCGTTTTAGGTGGACTGTTTACTTCAACCCTACTAAATATGGTAGTTGTGCCGACAGTTTATAATCGGATTGAATTATGGCGAGAAAATCGTCGTCAACATTCCAACATAAAGGAGTAATTTATGGAATTGTATCGTAAAAAAGGGATGCTTTTGTCTTCACTCTTAATTGGCGTTCTATGCTTGGGAGGTATTGCTTCAGTTGCAAATGCCAATCAACCAGCACAGACAACCGTAACTATTCCGGCCACTTCTGCGGCGATTTGGCAGAGTATTGATGTCCAATTAACACAACTTGATAGCGTCATTAAAAATAATAAAATGAAAGAAGTGCACCATCATGCTTTTGCCATTCGTGATTTAGCAGATGCCTTGCCGAGTCATTCACCGAATCTATCGGCAGACCAATTTCTACAACTAAAACAGAATTTAAGTTTTGTTGATACTTTGGCACAACGGCTTGATGAAAGCGGCGATGCGAATGATAAAAATGCTACCAGCAACAATTTTGCCAAGTTGCAAAATGTGCTTAAAACCATACGTACTATTTACTCTGTAAAAAATAAACCCGTATAAGTACTAACTTTATTTACTGCCAACTTATTATTTTTTTAAAAATTTGATGAGTTGGCAGAATTGATGAATGCTAAAGGAAAATATCCCATGAAAAAATTGAACTATTTCTTTATACTTGCCAACTGCACAATTTTAGTTATAGGTTGTACTTCAATTCAACCACTACAGCCAGGTGCAGAAAAAGTTTTAATAACATCAAACACCGTGCCAAGAAATTGTCATTATATTGGACAAGTTTCTGATAATGATGATAATGGTTCGACACAAATATACTCATCGCATCAACATTTACAGGCTGATGAAATCAATAGGCTGAAAAATAAAGCCTTAAAATTGGATGCTAATGTGGTGATGCTAACCTCACACCAAACCAGTTATGTAGCAACGATCGATGGACGTAAACGTGTAGACACACACCGTATGTCTGGCAAAGCCTACTTCTGCCCTACTAACACTTTAAATGACATCAAAGAGGGAAACTTGTCAGATGTGAAAAATGATGAGTAACTCGCGCAAATTGCTTTCTAGGCCATATTATTGTAATAACTTATTACTCAGAATAGTTGAAAATGTGCAAAACAGGATTATCTAAAATAATATTAATTAGAACAGTCTTCCTCTTATTTGCCGTTTTTTGGTTTTCGAAAGCCTGGCCTGCTGAACAAACTATTAATCTAGTTGTAGGTTATAAAACAGTATATTTTGCTGACAAACCAAGAAAAGCTATCGCCGTCAATAATCAAATTCCAGCACCGACTTTACACTTTAAAGAAGGTGATAACGTCACTATCAATGTCTATAACCAACTAGATAAAGGTACCTCTATTCATTGGCATGGTATCCTTGTGCCATGGCAAATGGATGGTGTAGAAGGCGTTAGTCAAAAAGCTATTCCACCAGGTGGCGTTTTTCATTACCGATTTACGCTTAGACAATCCGGCACTTACTGGTATCACGCCCACGCAGGTTTTCAAGAACAACAAGGTTTGCATGGAGCTTTCCTCATCGATCCACCACAACCACCGAAATACAAATATACTAAAGATTATGTTGTCGTCTTATCTGACTGGAGTAATACTGATCCAGAGCAAATTTTTGCTAATTTAAAAAAAGATGGCGACTACTATGGTCCGAAATTGCCATTGCAATCTTCTTTCATGAAGTTTATTCATGATTACCGAAATACAACACCTGAACAACGCAAAGTGTTAAATGATGATTACCAGATGATGCAGCAAATGCGCATGAGTGTCTATGATATTAGTGATGTAGCCTATGATGCATTTTTATTAAATGGTCGCTCACCATCCCGACACTGGACTGCACCTGTGAAAGTTGGCGATGTAGTACGGTTACGATTTATT
>CAYSGV010000088.1:0-9872 GCA_964430685.1 uncultured Gammaproteobacteria bacterium | reverse complement strand
TGTATGTCACATAGTTGCCAATTTGACCGTAAAGTTGAGAATATTGGATTTTTAGATAAAGACATTGACCGTTACATCGAAAAATTTTTTGGCGCAGAGCAAGAATCATTAGCAGGGCAATTAAAGGATTTTCTTTATCGTTATACACCCATACGAAGTGTTGGGCACATTCCTATTATGTTGGGTCTAATTTGTACAATATGGCGCAGACATGCCAAAAAATTTGAAAGTTTATCGCATTTAACAATCACAATCTTATATCAAATGTTATTTATTGATATTGCACAAAAAGCAAATTATAAATTTACAGCAGCGGCATTTGATTCCACAGCAGCATTTTTAGAAGATATTCAAAAGTATCCGGCTTTATGTGCAATAACAGAGTTGGCTTTTATGCAAATGCAGGAAAAAGACTTAACTATAAATCGAACTAAATTAGCTTTAATTTTAAAAAAATACTCTAAGTCTAGTGATGAAGAAGTGCTAATGAAGCAAATTCTAAGTTTAGGATTATTAAAAGCTGTGGATGAAGAAGAGACAAATGAAGAACGAAAAGACTATTATTTTGTGCATTTAACTTTACAAGAATTTTTAAGTGCATGCTTTTTGGCGTTCGCTTTCGTTAATAATTCACAAGTACCCGTGTTACGTGAAAAAGAACAAACCGAATTATTAAATATTAATCAATTTGTTAGCCAATATAAGAATTTAGCACGTTTTGAGATAATGTGGTGGTTCATGGCAGGGTTGATTAAACATTCGCCTGCTTCTGTAATGGGTTTCTTTGAAATTATAGTTAAACCGCCTGTCGAATTCGTAGGTCATAAGAATCAGTCCTTGCTTTTGCATTGTTTGGAAGAATCAGAACATACATTAGGCACAGATTTACGAAAAAAGCTTTATGAACAAGTGTTAGTATGGCTTGAGCAATATATTGTATATGGATTTAATACGCAATTAGAAAAATGGTGGTTGCACCACCTTAACCTATGTCCACAATTATTTGGACAAACCCAGATCTCACAAAGACTAGAAAAAATTGAGACAATAAGACAAGCCAATATAAGAGTTTTACCTAAGTACCTGTTAAATGAAATAATAAAATCGGCAAAAGATAAAGATCCAGCAAAGCGTGAAATCGTTGCAGCTATATTGGGTAACCAGGCAAGATTTCCACTTGAGCATGTGGAAGTAATGCAAGTTCTACTTCAAGATAAAAAGAAACGTGTCGTTAGAACATTAGTTAGAGTATTAACAAACCATACCCATTTACCTATTCAAATTTTACAAAGAATATCTTTGTTACTTGAGAATAAAGATCTTATTATAAAAACATATGCGACATACATTCTAACGATGCAACAAAAACTTCCTGCAACTATATTAGAAGATCTCATATCACGCTTACAAATTTCCATTAATAATAGTAGTGAAGATGATGATTCCGATGATAGTGATGATGATAATGAGAAAAGTTATGATAATATCATGAATGTTTTAGGGCATCATGTTGCGCAATCAAATTTGAATCATGTATTTTTACCGCTACTACGAAGCAAAAAAGCAGGTGTTGTAGCTGCAGCAGCAGAAAGTTTAAGTGACCGTTCTGATTTGCCTGTAGATATATTGAATGAACTAGTCAATCTACTCAAATCAGAAGAAGGAGAAATACAACAGGCTGCAGTTAAAGCATTAATAAAACAACGCCGCTTTCCAGATAATATAATGGAAAAACTTTTTAATATAATAGAAGATGTTAATGAGGCAGAAGAAGTTAGAGATACTGCTGCTAAAGCGATTGGCAAAATTTCTAATTTACCTGAAGAAATGATTAACAAATTACTTACAATGATACGAACAAAAGATAGCTCAACTATTCCAGTCGCTGCGTATGCGCTTAAGAAATATAGTATCCTTCCAGTAGCAATTTATGAAAAATTAGCTTCTTTTCTCGTTGGTAACGATAGTGATAAAGTTAAAGAAGCTATATCTATAGTTATTGCAACCACATACACTTATCAATTGCAGCTTCCTGTAGATGTACAACGAAAATTATTGGCTTTAATATGGTATGCCGATAAAGCTAGCGATGAAGATGATGAAATTACTACAATAGTACAAACTGCTGCCGGAAAAATTTTGGGCCATCATGAAAATTTGCTGCCAGATATACTTGATGAAATAACTAAACTACTGAAAAGTGAAAATGAATTTTCAAGACAAGCTGCATGTTTTGCGCTCAATGAGCAAACAAAATTATCAGTTGACATACTAAGAATATTAATGACCTCATCTTTTTGGGGCGCAGATGAAGATACAGATCTTTTTACTATTAATATATTGGCTAAACAAGAATCCCTAGACATTGAAATATTGGAAAAACTACTTTCTTATCTCGAAAATTATATAAAATCACCAGCAGGTGTTGCTATTGCTGCGTTATTTATTAAATATAAAACTTTACCACCGCCAATGCTTCAAAAATTTATGCAATTGCTCGTTCATCCTCGGACGCATGAGGATACAAAAAAAGTAATAGCAATAATATTAGGTATGCAAGATCGTTTGCCGTTAGAAATAATAAAGGAAGTGGCATTTATTAATAATGAAAAACTAATAAAAGATTTTATTAAATATTTCGTTAATAGTATTAGTTTTCAAAGACTATTTGACCTAATGTTTAATGAGAAAAAGTTGCCTTGCAGCCTATTTATTATGAGAATATTAATATGTAAATGTCTGGAGCGCCATGGCGTAGTTGTTTTAGATAACACGAGCATAAGCTATTATGAAAATAACGCATGGCATAAAATAAATTGTGATATAAAATCAATGGAAAAATTTATAAAAGAATTTAATCAAGTTTATTCCATTTTAACGGGTATGGTAGTCAAATCTGAAACATTTTTAACAGATCATTATTATGTGTGTATCGGTACTTCTCCACCGACCATAGTATATTTGATGCAAGCTGCACGAGATGGCGATACTGAGGAAATAAAGAATATATTGTGCTCGGGAATAGATGTAAATATAAAGGATAACAGCCCGGAAAAAGCTACAGCACTTCATTGGGCGGCGGGATTTAGTCATGAAGACGCTGTACGTTGCTTACTTCATGCAGGAGCAGAGCCTGGTATTAAAGATGCACAAGGACAAACAGCGCTCGAATGGGTGGATAAGAGTGATACCGTTGTTGCTGGTATATTAGAAGAGGCTAACAAGAAAGCAACCAAACATGGTTTAAGTTTACTGCAATTTTTACAACATCAGGGTTAGGTATATCTCGCTTATAATTTTAGCGGGACTGTTTTCAGCTACCGATGGTCGTTGAAAAATTTAAGTAAAATGTTTTTATTATAAGTTTTTTTTCTTATTTTGTTTAACGTAATATTCTCGAGGAGTAATATGGATAAAAGTTCGATGGAAAGTAGCCATGATAGATCATCAGCTGCGAAAATACTCAGCTCATTATCGACTATTACAACTTCTGTGATTGCAGCGGGCGCTACTAATACTGGTAATATCTATAACCCCATAGTAAATGGTCCAACTTTTAACCTCATCATGCCTAAGAATGACCCGCCGTTGGCATTCGATTATTTTATTCAAATAGTGCGTACACATTATTTACAAAACAATTTAATTAAAAGTGATTTGATTAAACCAAGCGCGGGATTGAAAATTGACCAAGTAATAGTCAACGTGGCGATTGTTGAAAAAACGCAACAGGCAAAAAAAGAAAAGGAAGCTTTAACGATGCCTGATGAAAAGAAACTTGGATATGATGAAACAAAAACTTTATTTTATGGTAAAGGGATAAGCAGCTTTGAAGAAATTTATGGCGCTAAAAAGTCCATTAATCCAGATTCCCTATTCAAAGGTAAATCTGAAGTAGACCAAGCTTCAGATATTCACCGCATTTTGTTATATGGTCGAGCTGGAATCGGTAAATCGACTTTATTACTCACAATGGCATATCGTTGGGCAAAGGGCGAACTATGGTCAAATGAACCATTTAAGGTAGTTATTCTTCTAGGGCTGAAGGAGTTGACCAATGCGAATATATACAAAGGTGAGCAAGCAAATATAGCTTATGCCGTATGGCGGCGATTTGGCTTGGGTAATTTGGGCATAAGTGTTAGTGCAGTGCAGAATATGTTAAAAGAAAATGCTGATAAAATTCTTTATCTTGCTGATGGATTTGATGAAGTAGCAGCAATGGCGCAAGAGAAAGAAGAAGATAAAACCGAACAAGGTGATTTGATACGAGATGTAATCAATCAAAAGCATTTATTTTTAAGCTCAAGGCCGTATTTTATAGATTCATATTGTAGTGCTCAAGGTTGTGGTTTTGATCTCAAAGTAGAGAATATTGGTTTTTTAGATTCAGATATAGATATATACATTGAACGATATTTTGGTGTAGAAAATGAAGACATTGCTAAAAGGCTAAGAGGTTATTTGCAGCGACATGCACCAATAAGGGGTATTGCCCATATCCCTATTATGTTAGGCCTAATATGCTCTATTTGGCGAACCTTTGCGAAGGAAATAGAAAATTTAACTCATATAACAATGAGCATGCTATATCAAATGTTAATTATCGATATTAGCAGTAAACAAGGAATAAAATTTTCAGCTGCAGCATTTGATTCAACGGGAGATTTTCTAGATGATCTGGAAAAATATCCAGTATTATGTGCTTTGGCGGAAATAGCTTTTTTACAAATGCAAGAAAAAGGCTTAATTATACATCGAACGAAAATAAGTTTTGTGTTAAAACGGTACGCAAAAAGTATCAGTGAAGAAGAATTGTTCAAGCAAGTGTTGAGCTTAGGTTTAATAAAAGCTGTTGATGAAGATGAAACGAGAGAAGATCGGAAAGATTATTATTTTGTGCATTTAAGTTTGCAAGAATTTTTAGCTTCCATATTTGTTACCCTTGCATTACTTAATAAAAAAGAACTTTTGTTATGGAAAACAAAAGGACAAAATGAATTAATAAGAGCTGAAAAATTTATTAGTGAGCATAAATATATCTTGCGTTATGAAATCATGTGGTGGTTTGTATCAGGATTGTTAAAAGATAATCTTAATGGGCTGGAATATTATTTTGACCTATTAGAAAGCGAACCAAAAGATTTAATTGGTTTAAATCAGCAATTATTATTAACTCGATGTCTAGAAGAATGCAATCTGGCCATTGGTCCAAACAGAATAGATCATATATTGACAACACTAAGCTATTGGCTGGAAATACAAATGTCATTTAACCAGATGGTTTTACATGAATACTTAAGATTATGCCCAAAAACTTTTGCACATTTTACTAAAACCTCGAAATTTCAGCAATATTTACAAAGTAAAAATACACAAGAATTTCATTATATTTTGTATGTTCTTAGCTATCAAACTATGCTGCCAGTTGAGATAGTTAATCAAGTTTTAGAAATATTTAGAAATGGGCTTGTAACAGGTAACATGCCTCATCACATAAACATCATTCTAATAAATAATAAAGCATATACACAAGCGTTTTTATCGCAGATCGCTAATACATTTATAAATGAAGAAATCAGCAAAGTCATAAATAAGCTCCAATATCTTGCCTATTTAATAATGCTACCGGAATTAGTAATCCAGAAACTATTTACATACTTAAAAGAAAGTTGGCAAGAAGGCATAAGAGCAGCATCGATACTAAGTGCGCAATCAAGGTTTAATAAAAACATTCTATCTGGATTAATTAATAAGATAGCAGATAATGATTATTTTGTAAGAAGCAATAGTGAAAAAGCATTAAGCGAGCGAAAAGATTTGCCAAAATTTGCTATAATGCAACTTTTTGAGCTTATGACTGCTAATTCAAAAAATGACGATATTCAACAGTCGGTTATCAGAATTTTGAGAAATCAAAACTCCATTCTTAAATTTGTCAATAATCATTTGGTTTTTTTACTTCGTAATAATGATTTTAGTACCTGTTATGAAGTAGAAACAGTTTTGAGCAGCCAAAAAACTTTACCGAATAGTATAATATTAAGCTTAATAGAAATCTTAATAATCCCAAAGATAGAAGACTTTCGGAAAGAAAATATCATTAAAATACTAACTGAGCAAAAAACATTTGACCTTGAAGTTCTCAAGCAATTAAGTTGCTTCTTGAAAATTTATGAAATTTATGAGTTTTTAAGAAATTATTTGAGCAAGCATGAAGATATTCCAATGAAAATTTATGAGATTTTGTTTGATTTACTTTATTCAGATGATACAGAAATACAAGGCCGTGCGGGATTGATTTTAAAATATGTGAAAAAATTGCCAGAACCCATTTATTGTAAATTAAATAATATTCTTGTGACGGCAAATGTTAGATTACGCGTCATTATTGCTAACATTTTTGAAGAGTATATAGCCTTGCCAGAAGTTAACGTTAGAGTAATTGTTGAATTGCTCAAGACTGATGTTCGTTGGAATAAGTCCGTAGCAGCATGTGTGTTAAGTAAACAAAGTAAATTACCGGACGACATTCGTGAGCAATTTAATGTATTATTAGATGGTGATGATTTGGATATTAAATTAATTGCAATAAAAGTCCTGAAAAAACATGATTTGTATCCAACAATTGTCCTGGAGCAGTTGGAAAAAATAAAAAGCAGTGATTATACGGCTCGCATGAACATAAGTCACAGTATATTAAGTTTACTAGAAAGAGAAAAGGATTTATTATTTTTAGAATCTATATTTTTAGCTTTGCTTGATTATGCGGCTGGCGATAATGCGCACCCTGCAGATTGGCTAAAAATTAGTAGTTTACTAAGAAAGCATAGTGAAAGTGTGGCATTGTCTGAAACATCAATAAGAAAATTAGTGGATTTGTTGAATCATAAAACCCATGATATTGCACAATTAGCTTGGCATAGCCTCATTACCCAAAAACATTTGCCAGAAAATATGGTAATTGAGCTAATTGAGTCGCTACTTAATAACCATGGTCAAAATAATTTGCTGTCTATATTAATTGTCCAAACACAATTTACAACAAATGCTTTACAAAAACTAGTTGCGTGTTTCAAAAATACAACTTTAAAAAAGGAATTAAGAATTTCAGCTATACAGGTATTATCGAGGCAGACATTATTACCCGATAATATTTTACAAGAATTGAGATTTTTATTAGCGGATGCCCACGACGATATCAAAACAAAAGTTGCAGCAATATTGTGCAAGCAAGAGCATTTGACTGATATAGCATTATGTGAATTGGCTAATCTATTAAATCATAGTGTTTCTGTTGGAAGGAGTATAATATCTTTGTTAGCGCAACGAAATAAACTACCAGAACTAATTGTCTTAAAAATATTATCATTTCAGCAGAAAGATTTAGAGAGTAATTTTGGGTTTGGCAGAGATATTGATGAAAATTTAAGTAAACATTTCATATGTTATTCATCAGCATTGATACAATTAGGAAAAATGTTATCTTCATATTCAAATCAGTATAGTAAATTTATTTTTTATATACAAGATGTTTCGATGTCTAGTATCGTTAAAAAAATGGTAGAGGTAAATCAGGAAGATTTTGAAGCATTGTGTATGTTAATCTTTATAAAATGTATTAAGGAGAAAGTACCAATTTATATAATAGATAATAGCTTATACATAGAAAAAGAATCATTGGTTATTCCACTTTCACCAGAAGTAAAAGACTGTTTGACAGTAAGTATGCGTAATATGCTCTATAAAGTGATAAGTGGACATGTAATGGAAAAGCAACCACAATTACCTCTAGTGTCGCAGGCTGGCAAAGGAATGGATAATACTACAAGCAACCCAAACACTTCATTTCGGTTTGCTTAATGTATATTGGCCTTGTAAGGAGTAAAATATGGCGGAACTTCCATATGAAAATTTTAATTTTTCTTTACCGAAACCAAGGGAATCGAGATATACAATTAAACCAGATGTCCGCCCCAGCGATATAGAATATGCTTTAATGAGCCAGCATGTTTATCAGGACCAAGATCTTAAAGCGAATGATACATTACCGGAATATCAGGCTTGGAAAATAGAAGCAGTACATTCTGGCAATTTGGGTTATTTTGGCATACTGTATGTCAATGCCGAAACCAAACAAATGGTTATCGCTCATAGAGGAACATCAAATTTTGCATCAGTTATTGAGGATTATTCTTCCATAATATTAAATGAGAAAGGCACTCATTCTGAAGAGGCATTTATACTTACACAAAGAGCGCTTGATTTTAGTAAACATGGTAGATATGCAAATTATCATTTATCTTTTACGGGACATTCTTTAGGCGGTTTTTTAGCTGGATTATGTGTATTTTATTGTCATCAGCATTTTCATATTGATGATGTTAATGCAGTAACATTTGAATGTCCGGGGCTAAAAGATAAACTAGAGAGCCTACAGCATAATTATGAGGAAATAAATATTAGAGAGTTAGATATTATTAATTATGTTACTTATCCAAATGCTGTAAATACATTCGGTGTTCATGCAGGAAGCCTTTATAGTCTAAAGATTAATTTGGGAAAATGGGGTGAATTTCCGATCGGCCATACAATTCAGTCGCATTCGTTAAAAAACATATTAAGATTTATGGAAGCGAACAAAGGTAGATTTAAGCGCGATTATCAAAATAACTGGCCTATCGGATTTAAAAATTCTGGTGATTACGAAAGATTTGCAGATGGACGTATTTTCCTTCTTGCAAGTAATTTTTTTTCTTCATCAGATTCACAACATACGGTAACTATAACGGCACCCACGGCGGCTACGAAAAATTATAGTGACATCGATACTCAGCTTAGCGGTGATCAAGTGTTGCCACTAAGGCATTTCTTGCCATCTTTACAGACTTTTTTAAAATCATTTTATGATTTTCTAAATTCATTAATAAGTGCTGAACAACGAAAAGAGCTGGTTAAAAGATGGAGAGAACAAAGCATTCCCATAGATATTATACGGTACTTGTTGGGAGGCTATGTACTCTTTGAAAATCGAGGCATAACTATTTTACAAATTAATTTCCTCAATGAAGATATATTTTTCTTCCGTTTTCGTTTGTCTACATGGTTAAGTCAGAATGTGCAAAAAATTAATTTTTATATGCTGTTGACAGGACCCAATCAACCTTTAAGTTTAACTGTTGCCAACATAGGTCCAGGAGTGGAAATTGAGGATTCTCAGCTGGAAGAAATTGAAGCTATTGGTGTTAAAGTGGTAATACCAAGCAAAAACCTAGCTAATCCCGCCATTATAAATAGTATATTAATGCCATTTTTTATGACAAATATATATGTTTATAATGTTACTGCCAATCTTCGCAATGCAAAATTACGAAAGATCCGTGCAACGGGAATAGAGATTAAGGTTGATGATTCTAAAGATGTAGATCTAGTCGAGCTAGTAGATAATATAAATGACCAACATAATGACATTCTTCATATACCTGGGCTGATATATCAGCCTATCCCTGGAAAAGGGCAATGTCTTTATCTTGCTGTGGGACTACATTTGAATCGTAGCCAGGAATTGTTACGCGAAGATGTAGCTTATTTTCTTGAGCGTAACATAGAAGAATTCCGTGGATTTTTAGAAAAAGAAGCTGGACAATTGGATGAAGACTATATAAAAAACATTAGAGTAGGAAAAGAATGGGGTAGTAATGCTGAAATAGAAATTTTAATGAGGATATTCAAGCGGCCCATCGTGGTTCTGGAAAGGAATTGCCATATTCGAAACGCAGACGTACTAAAAAGATATACCGGAGAACCAATCTTTGTTTTTTATGATAGTAAAAAAAACCATTATGATGCTTTTTTACGTGATGAAGAAGTAA
>CAYSGV010000087.1:0-9914 GCA_964430685.1 uncultured Gammaproteobacteria bacterium | reverse complement strand
TAGTCTTACTTCCTAAATAATTTATACTAATCAGAGAGTTAGCCGATTTTATGGGGCGCATAAAATATTGGCCTTTTTCTTGCCTACATCAGAAAATATAGCCTGTTGGTAGGCGAAATCCAGGAATCAGAGAGAACTCCATTATTCTCCTTGTTTTTTAATGAATTCTGGCAAAGCCAAGGCAGCCCGGTGTATCGCCGAGTTATAATATTCCGTAGAAAATGTTTTTTTATCAATCGGTTGTTCACGGAACTGTATTAATGGTTTTTGTTTACCTGCCATAGTCGCACTCCACCACCCGGATGGATAACCGGTAACAGGGAAATAAAGCGTTTGGGTCTGGGTAAAGCCACAACTTTTAAGCGCTTGGTGCATCGGTTTGATAATTGAATCAAAGTAATACAACGGCGATTCACTTTGATGAATAAGTAGACCTTCAGGCCGTAAAACACGCATACATTCGTCGTAAAAACGTTTGCCAAATAATCCTTCAGCAGGCCCGACAGGATCTGTAGAGTCGATAATAATCACATCTAACGATGCGTTGTCTTGCTCTTTCATCCAAGTAACGCCATCAACAAACAATAATTTGGCACGTTTGTCGTGGTTATTAGCACAGTAACTGGGAAAATATTGTTCGGCTAAGCGGGTGATTCGTTCATCTATATCAATTTGCGTAACGGATTCAACGTCTTGGTGTTTTAATACTTCAAACAACACGCCACAATCTCCGCCGCCAATGATGCACACATTTTTGGGGTGTGGGTGGGTGAATAAAATGGGATGGCTCATCATTTCGTGATAGGTAAAGATGTCGCGCTCAGTCAATTGTATGGTGCCATCAATAGTCAGCATAAGGCCAAAATCTTTGGTGCGATATATTTCAATGTGTTGGAAGGCAGATTGTTCTTCATGCAGCTTTTCTTCAATTTCAATAGAAAAGGCACTGCCAATATGCGGATGAATTTCAGTAAACCATTTTTGTTTATTATGCATGATATTGTTCATTGATATAGTTATCCTTAAAATACTAGGGATTAGTATGGCAAATTTTGTCGGCTAAGGCTAGGGTATGTGGTAATTCAACACGAACAGGTGGGCTAATCATATGGCGATTGCAGCAACGGTAATTTACCCAGGCACATTTGACCCGATTACCAATGGTCATACCGATATTATTCAACGCGCGGCGAAAATGTTTGATTCTGTTGTAGTGGCAATTGCCGGTAATGTAAGCAAAACACCCATTTTTCCTTTAGTTGAACGTGTCGCATTGGCAGAAGAAGTATTGCGGCAGTTACCCAATGTGCAAGTAAAAGGTTTTGATCATTTATTAGTCGATTTTGCACGCGAATGGGGCGCGCAATATTTATTACGTGGCTTACGTGCTGTCTCAGATTTTGAATATGAATTCCAATTGGCCAGCATGAATCGACATCTTGCGCCGGAATTAGAAACACTTTTTTTAACGCCGGCGGAACAATATTCTTATATCTCTTCAAGTTTAGTGCGTGAAATTGCGCGTCTTGGTGGCGATGTGAAACAATTTGTACATCCAAGTGTGGTCATTGCGTTGCAAAAAAATTATCGAAAGTAAAAATATAGAAACATTCGGCTAATTTCTATTCCCCACCCGTTGCATTGACTTGTGAAAAGTGCTTTGCAAAGTCTTGTAAAGCGACATCATGAGGAAACTTTTTATTGGCAACTTGCCACATATTTTGTGCGCCGGTTAAGTCGCCGCTCGCAATAAGTACCGTTATTAAATGTTGCGCGATCACGCTGTCGTTGTGGATATTCCACGCACGCGTTAAATAAGTTTTGGCATCAGCATAATGACCTAATCGATATTGTAACCAACCCATTGAATCGATGACTTGTGCATTATTTGGAGAAAGAAGCATGGCATGCTGCAAATAATTTGCTGCTTCATCTAAGTTTTTATTTTCGTCGACCAGTATAAAACCAAGTGCATTCAGTGCTCTGCCATCATTGGGATTAATGGTAATAATGTGGTGCAAATCTTGTTCAGCTAGGGAGAGTTTATGAAATTTAATGGCAAGTATACTTTGTGCATAGAGCAATTGCATATCATTGGGTTGCGTTTTCAAAGCGACACTAACTAAATCAAGTGCCAAGTCTGGTTGTTGTTGCAGTATTGCTGATGCCAATGTTTTAATCTGTTTGTTATTAGGATCAATTTCCAACCAACGTAGCGTGAAAGCTAGAGCATAACGATAATCTTTGTCTGCCAAAGATATCGCTAAACCACGTTTGATTACCGATAAATCTGTGGTTTGTTCGGCCAAAGCTAAATAATTTGGCATCGCTATATCAGGACGTTGTTGACTCTCAGAAATTTCAGCATTCATGAGTTCGTTCAGAGAAGCTTGGTCATAACGTTGGTCTTTAGGAAGGAGGGGTAATCCATGCAACACATAGGTGTCGGGGAATTGTTCTTTGCTGCCATTCGCGTGGGTTGTCGTGGCTTGATTACACCCGCCTAATAATAGGCAAAGCATGATACCAAAGGTGCGATTCAATGTGTTGCGTTTCTTCATAACGTGTCTCTCTTTTCTTGCCCTAACAAACCCTTTTCATTCGAAAAAATAAGCGGTTAATTTTTTTCATGCTTTGGCTTATACTGGCGTCAATTCGTACTGAGTACAAAATTGACAGTCCTCTTATTAGTTTCGACCACAAGGGGTATTAAGAGTTCCCGAGGTTGATAAATTTAAGGCACAAACACCAGTAATCCATTGAAATTTATGAATATTTATTGTTGTGGTTTGAATTATAAAACAGCACCGATTGGAATCCGGGAGCAACTGGCACGAGAGTTGAGCATGATGACGTCCCCTGGATCTGGGCTGATTGAACATCCTCATATCAATGAGGTTGCGCTGCTATCCACTTGTAATCGTACAGAAGTTTATTGTACGGTCAGTAGCGCGAATAAAGATTTTGATTTAGTTAATTGTTGGCTTGGTACTTTGGCCGTGCCAGCTCAATTCGCATCTTATATGTACTGCCATCAAAACAATGCAGCAGTCGAGCACTTATTAAAAGTAGCCAGCGGCTTAGATTCTATGGTGTTGGGTGAAGCACAAATCTTGAGCCAGTTGAAAAAAGCGGTTGCTGCAGCTAGGAGCAGTGGTACTTTAGGCGGTGCGCTGAACCGGTTATTTGAGTATGTGTTTCATGCGACCAAACAAGTACGCGCGCAATCTGCACTCAATGTGAAACCTTTTTCCGCAGCTTCGGTCAGTGTCCGTTTGGCAAAACAAATATTTGATGATTTTTCTCGATTGAATGTGTTGTTTATCGGTGTATCACAAATTAATCAATTGGCGATCCGTCATTTTTACGAACAAGGGGTACGTAAAATTTGGGTTGCCAATCGAACCGTTAGTAAAGCATGGCAAATGGCAAGTACTTTTGGTGGCTGTGCCCTCGATTTAAATGAATTATCTGGAGTGTTGGCAAAAGTTGATTTGGTTGTGAGTAGTACCGGGTCAACCGATACAATTCTAACCAAACAAATGATCACCAATGCGTTGTCCGGACAAAAACAACGGCCAATTTTATTAATCGATTTAGCGATACCGCGCGATATTGAACCGATGGCCGCTGAATGTGAAAATGTTTATTTATATACCATTGATGATTTGCAACAAGTAATTCGTGATCAGGCTGCAGAGCATCAAGTTAAAGCGGCGCATGCGCATCATTTGGTCAAAGCGTATAGTGACCATTATCAACGGCAAATCCATGCAGAAGACGCTAACTCAACAATTAAAGCATTACATGAACATGCGCGTCAGTTGAGTCAACAAGAAACGGATTATATCTTGCGTAAAATGAAAGCTGGAATGCCGATTGAACAAGCATTGGATTATTTAACACATCGCATTACAAAAAAATTATTGCATATGCCAACAAAAAAGTTGCGGCAAGCTGCTTACGATGGCAAATTATCAACATTAAATTTGGCAACAGAGTTATTTGGTATTGTTCAGGAAAAATAATTTCTACGAGGAAAAACGTTGGCTTTATCGACATCTATTGCAACAAAATTACAAGTCTTAACTGAACGACATCAGGAATTAGGCAGTATGCTTTCTAGTCCTGAGGTATTGGGTCGTTCAGATCAGTTTCGTGAATTATCGAAAGAATATTCTGACCTTAGATCAATTGTTGAATGTTTTAGTCGCTATCAAAAGTTGCAAGAAGCTTACCAGTCGGCACAAAGTTTATTAACAGATCCGGATGCAGCATTGCGTGAATTAGCGCAAGAAGATATACAACAATTGTCGCAACAAATTGATATGCTCGAAAAAGATCTTTATTTATTTTTGTTGCCCAAAGATCCTGCTGATCAATACGATGTTTTTCTTGAAATTCGTGCAGGCACCGGCGGTGATGAAGCTTCAATTTTTGCGGGTGATTTGTTGCGTATGTATATGCGTTATGCTGAAGGTCAGGGCTGGCAGACTGAAATTATGAGCTCCAGTGCCGGAGAACATGGTGGTTATAAAGAAGTCATTGTTAAAATTGCAGGAAAAAATGTTTATTCGCGTTTAAAGTTTGAATCGAGTGTACACCGAGTGCAACGCGTGCCACTCACTGAATCACAAGGGCGTATTCATACTTCAGCTTGTACTGTTGCCATTATGCCGCAAGTACCAGAAGTTGAAGCACAAGCACTCAATCCAGCAGAATTGAAAATTGATACATACCGATCATCTGGTGCAGGTGGACAACACGTTAATAAAACAGAATCAGCAATACGAATTACGCACTTACCTTCAGGTATTGTGGTGGAATGCCAAGAAGAACGTTCACAGATTAAAAATCGTGCCAAAGCGATGTCATTATTGCAAGCGAAATTATTATCAGCCGAACGTGCGAAACAAGAAGCACAACAAGCAGCGACGCGTCGTAGTTTAGTTGGTAGTGGTGATCGCTCAGAACGCATCCGCACTTATAATTATCCACAAAATCGATTAACGGATCACCGTATCAATTTAACTTTATATAAGTTGACTGAAATTTTAGAAGGTGATTTAGATCAAGTACTCGGACCGCTTGCGCATGAACACCAAGCAGAGCTACTCACACAATACAATGAACAAAATTAATATTCATTCGGCATTGCGCTATGCCGCAGCACAGTTAAAGCAAAATGATCAACCGGTGAATTTGGTTACAGAGCTTTTACTGGCTCATGTATTAGCAAAACCGCATTCTTATTTATTTGCGCACCCAGAAGAAATACTTACTGAATCTAGTTGGCACGAATTTTTAACTTCTGTTGCAGCATACGGCGATGGTAAACCACTGGCATATTGTCGTGGTTATCAAGAATTTTACGGGATACAACTCGCAGTGAATACACATACATTAATTCCCCGTATTGAAACAGAATTATTGGTTGAACTGATTTTGCAAAAATATCCACACGAAAAAGAATTAAAATGTGTTGATTTGGGTACCGGTAGTGGTGCTATCGCATTAGCATTGGCCACACAGCAACCGAGCTGGAACATTACGGCTACGGACATTTCGAGCCAAGCTTTGCAAATGGCACAATTGAATGCATCAAAGTTGGCAATGAACCATGTTGAATTTTTATTGAGCGATTGGTGTTCACAATTACCAAAACAATATTTTAATGTGATAGTAAGTAATCCACCCTATGTTGCCTATGATGATCCGCACGTGCAAGACAGTGTTCGTTATGAGCCAGAGTTAGCCGTATTTGCAGATGATGACGGGCTCAATGCATTAACGCAAATTATGGATGCTGCCCGCCAACATTTAACGATGTATGGTTCTTTGTGGCTTGAACACGGTTATGCACAAGGGGCATGCGTGCGTGATCGCATGGCACAGCTTGGTTATCACAATATACAAAGCTTTCGTGATTTTGCTGGAATTGAACGTGTGACTTGTGGAACGATTATCCTAGATTCGGCAGTTGGGCGTGGTTTATAACTTAGCAGATTGCTTTAGATAACGTAACAAAAATTTAACAAAGTCACCTGATTGGTGATGCGTTAATTTTTGTATAGTTAGATAAAGTAAGATGTTACGTTAGAAATCGCGTCCAACTGCCGAATGTAGGATTATTGCTGTACCTTAGTTAAAAATTTCCTATAATGCCTGAATGAATGGATAGATATGTTAATGGAATACTATGCACGCAAATGGATTTGAACCAGACATTAAAAAACGCTGTACTATATTGCATAAGCATCCCCTCTTTAGCAGTTGGCCGAATGATTTGCTTAAAAAATTTGTGCAGCAAATGTTTGTGGCGAAATTTAAAGCGAATCAGATCATTGTCGTAGAAAATGAGGCCATCGATAGTCTTTATTTCATTGTTGAAGGGCGTGCCTATGTGAGTCGTGTAGACGAATTTAATCCACAAAGTGACCGCGTATTGGCCACGCTTAATACGGGTGAAAGTATTGGTTTTAGTGAGACAGGGATTTTTTCTCAGACTGGTACGCGCACAGCAACCGTAACTGCCATTACTCCTACCATTTTAATTGGCATTAAATTAGTAGATTTAGAGCAGTTTTTGCGTCTGCACCCAGTAATTAAGCAGGATGAATTGCAACGAGCTGCTAAACGATTGCTTACGATACAACTTGTTAAACAAGCGATTCCCTTTTCTGAATTGAGTCATGAACAACTGCTTTGGCTTGTCGATCATTTAGAAGAGTTAGCAGTAAGCGAGAATACCATTGTTTTGCATGAGGGTGATGTTGGCGATTTTTGTTATCTTATAGCAGAAGGTACCATTGAAATTACCAAACTGCATGATAACAATGAAGTACAAAGTTTAGCCATGTTAACGGCACCCTCGGTTTTTGGTGAAACGGCACTCATCTTAAATACCATGCGTAGTGCTACTGCCACCACACGATCGGTTTGTCGACTGCTGCGATTGAATCGACAAGATTTACTCTCAGTACTTGCACAAGAACATGTAGCAGCGAAAGCATTTTCAAGCATGATGATGGAACGCGCTCGACCCAAACGTGACAGCTGTGTTGTTGAGTATTTACGTACAACGGCGGATCAAGAAAATATTTTTATTTTAAAGCATGAACAATTACATCAGTATTTTGAATTAAATCATGAAGGATTATTTGTTTGGCATTTAATTGATGGGCGCAACACTATCAAAGATATGATCATGGCTTTTGATCGCGAATTTCATATTTTTTCACCTTCATTGGTCATTGGATTAATCAGTAACTTGGTACGCTATGGTTTTGTTGAATTAGAAGGATTTCGTTTAGATGGTCAACGGCAGTTATCACGCTGGGTTAAAGTGGCAGAGCGTATTCGTTCCGTAATGGAGGCAGAATATATTTTCTCGCATGTGGATGCATGGGTAACAAAGTGGTACCAACGCGTTGTCCATTTTTTATATACTAAATTTGCTTTGCTTTTGATGTTTGCAATCATCATCTATGGCACGTTTACATTTATTACATTTTCAGAAACAGCAACGAGTCTAATCGAGAGTGGGACGCATCTAATATTTTTGCTTGTGGTTGTCGATATTGCAAGTTTATTTGCGATCTCCATTCATGAATTAGCGCATGCATTTACCACAAAATATTTTGGCCGTGTGGTGCATCATTTTGGTATTGGTTGGTATTGGCTCGGCCCCATCGCATTTACTGAAACCTCTGATATGTGGTTATGTACACGTTGGCCGCGTGTGACTGTTGATCTGGCGGGAATATTTATTGATTTAGTGATAGCAGGTGTTGCCACAATTATTGCTAGCTATACCTCAATACATAATGTGACCATTTTTCTCTGGTTGTTTGCGCTATTCCGTTATTTAAGTGTTTATTATAATTTATTTACACTGATTGAAATGGACGGCTATTATGCGTTAATGGATTGGCTCGATCGTCCACACCTGCGTAGTGATGCAATCGTTTGGTTGACAGATTGTTTACCAAAGATCTTTCGTGAATCTGTATTTACCCGAGAATATGGACCCGAAATTTTATATTGGTTCATTAGTTTTAGTTTTGTAGCGTTGTCACCGTTTATTGCTTGGTTTATTCAACATCATTTATTAATTTATTTCTTTCCAGCGCTCAAGCATGGTTATTGGCGCTACTTTTTTGCAACCACAGCAATATTTATGTCATTTTTTACTGTCTGGTCGGAAATTAGAAAGCAACAACAGCTGATGAATGAGATGTGATGGATTATATATGCTCTTCGTAGCGCGGATCTAGAAGCGTTAGCTCCATATCCGCGCTACAATAATACGATTTTAAATTTTATTATTTTTGCAAGCTTAGGTTCGTAGGAACTGTAACGCCTGGTAGTCGTCTAACAGGTGGAATAGCAGCAACGATACCATGAGTAAGGTGATCGCTTGCACCCGCAAGTAATTTTAATCGACCATGTGGATCAGGAACAGCGGATGGCTTGCTGGGATCTGGTGCTTCTTCATCAGCTGGAGCATGGTCATCTAATTCGACCGAACGATATTGATGAGCTGGCTGAGAAGAAGAACAACAACAACGTGCAAACAATACAACAGATGATACGAATGTTGCGGCACCACACACGAGTGCCATGCCTAATTTCACACCAAAAGAGAGACCACCAAAACTTGTAATAGCTGGTAATATACCTGCCAAACCACCGGTTGCCCAAAGTGCAGCAGCAAATAATACAACTGCTAGTATACCCAATAAAACATAGGGCCATATTCTTTTGGGCGGAACGGCTGGTGGTTGTGCATCAGGAGAACCGATCGCTTCAGGTAATTGCAAAATTTCTTCTTGTGCTGGTGACGGTGCTTTTGAAACAGCTACTGCGCGTTGTGATAATAATTCTTCTTCCGCTGAGGTTAAGCTAGCATCGATAAGGTGTTTAGGCGTTGCTTGAATTTTTGCATAATATTGAACAAGATCATGAAATAGCTGGGTCGTTGCTTTTGCAGAACCTTGAGGATACAAATCCCGACTCAGATCTTGAAGAAGTTCTTTCCAAAAAGGTATATATTCACGAAGCATATTAGATGTGGTTAATAGACAACGGTAATTGCCATCTTCTTTTTTCATGATCATTTTTATTCGATCCGAATCTACCAATGTTCTAACCCATTCATGATACAATTCTGCTGGCAGAATGATTTCGAAATACTCTCTACTTTTAATTTCTGGATTTTCATAGTCCGGAAAATTAAATGCTATTGAGATGTCAAACATTTTGGATACGTTCTTGATAGAATATTTAAGTTGATATTTCATACTTGTATTCCTTAGGCCTTACTTAAAAAATGATGAACTATTTTGTTTTCATGTTTCATCATAAATATTAATTCTTAAGGTTTAATTAAATGTGCGAAAAAGATATTGAGTGTGTTATAAAGCCGATGTATTTATTGCGATTATTTTTTATAGTTATTATCGTAGCGCGGACATGGAGCTAACGCTCCGCAGGATGCGCTACGATAGTACGATTTTAAATTTTATTTTCGTTGCAAGCTTAGGTTCGTTGCAACTGCGGTTCCTGGTAGTTGTCGTCTGCCTGGAATAGGAGCAGCGGTATCAGCAGTAAGGTGGTCGCTTGCAGCCGTAAGTAATTTTAATCGACCATGTGGATCAGGAACAGCGGATGGCCCGCTTTGATCTTGTGCTTCTTCATCAGCTGGAGCATGTTCATCTAATTCGACCGAACGATATTCATGAGCTGGCTGAGAAGAAGAACAACAACAACGTGCAAACAATACAACAGATGACACTAATGTTGCGGCACCACACACGATGACCATGCCTAATTTCGCACCAAAAGATAGACCACCAATACTTGTAATAGCTGGTAATATACCTGCCAAACCACCGGTTGCCCAAAGTGCAGCA
>CAYSGV010000086.1:0-9966 GCA_964430685.1 uncultured Gammaproteobacteria bacterium | reverse complement strand
TAATTCCTTGACCACATAATATACGCCAGTGGTAAATACTTTTTTTTGAGGTATCAGTTGCATTTTTATTCAGGTAAAAAACACAAACAATATTTTTGTAAACACAATCCAATAAGCTTTTAAGTTGTTTTTCTCCGGCATGCATTCTTCGGTTAAGTAAATAAAAAATAGTTGTCCAGATACAAAATTCATTTAAGTTGATATTGTGCTTATTTTCTTGATAGATTTTTTGAAATCCTGCTTCATCACCTTTTAAGAGATTGTTCAGTAATTCGTTCACAATATTAGGTAAATTGGCAGCCTTAATTTTTTTTGCACATTCACAGTTCAGGTATGCAATAGATGTTTCTTCTATAGGGTGTTGCATATTTGCCTCTATGGTTAACCATTAATACAAACAAACCAACATTAAGCCGGCGTTTGTCCGATAGGGCCCTCCACTTTGGCCAGAAATAGTTAGTAGTGTCCTAAAAAGTTGCTAACATTTTTTGAATTAATCTAACAAAAGGCACATCAATGGCCTGAGGTTCCAGATTTTGTAGCGCAAAAATATACTTGCGCCTTGTTCCGTGGAGGTGAATAGAGAGAGACTTCCATATGCTTGACCCGAGATAATACAGATATTTACGTTAAATATCAATAAATTGCATGTTTGCATGGGTAATCTTTTAGGTTGTGTAGAACTCAAAATATGGATGTAGCGCGGACACGGAGCTTTCGCTCCTAAGTCCGCGCTACGAAGAGTGACAAACACTCTCAATAAACTAAGCTTTTAGCTGTCCGGATTTATTAACTAAAGTAGTTTGTAAATCGATTAATAGAGAGAGGTAATGCGTTAAAAATAGCGCATCGGTTTTAAGATGTTCAGCAAACAGTGCAGCAGCAAGTGGTTCTTGCTGCAATAGTGCGCATAAACAGGGTATAGCTGATTGTGGATCATTAGGCCAAATCTTTATTGCTGCCAAACAGCGTTTGGCTGTTTGCAGATCGGGTGCATTTAAACGCCATAACCCATGCATCAAGGCTTGCAAAGTAGAAGCATGTTGCAACATCGTTTCATGAAACTTAGCTGTTAATGCATAACCTAAATGTTCGATGATAAATGCTTGCTGTTCCGGTGTATCAAGCGCGAGTAACCATTGTTGCCATTGGACAAAGTTTTCTTGGTTTTTGAAGGGTGCAAAGCTATTTAAATGGGCATGCACAAATTCTTGTGTGTAATGACGCAGAATGTTTTTTTCTGAGTCTTGTGGTGGCATTTCTGAATTTATAGAATGTAGCAGCGCCAGATAATATTGCTGCGCATGATGGTCATTTAATTGTACAGCTTCTTGAAAAAAAGGTTGTGCTTTTTGCAGTGCGACAAGAGATGAATACTTATCTAAAAGTGCTAATTGATAGGTATGAACGCCTGAAACATGGCATGCGCCAGCGCGTTGTGGCGAGGACGCTGGTATCAATTGTAACCATTTAATGGTGTCATGTAATTGTTGGCGCATTTCAATTGAACGTGTTGCGAATTTCAATGGAACTTGTTCGAATTGAATGGGATATTGTTTATTTGCTTGATAGAGATAGTAACCACTAATTAAATCTAAACTTTTCCGATCCAAGTTAGAAATTTGGGCTGTAAAAGAATGTGTATCTTTTTTTTTCATTTCGACCAATAATTTAAACATACCAGGTTTAGGTAAATAGTTAAAAAATTGCGTTGTACTTTTAGGTGATGCCAGTAAGTTCACATAGAATTGTTCCATCAAAAAATATTTGTCTTTTGCCTCAAGTAATTCGTCATCTGCAAGTAATTTGAGAAACTTAATTGGGTTTTCTGTAATCAACGCACTAATTTCATGATCATCTTCTACCGTAAAAGCATAGTGATAACGCACTACAAAATTAGCCTCCAAATTGGTTTCTTTAAGTAAATTATCGAAGTATTGGTAAATACTTTGAGAAAATGCATTGTTTTGATAATGCGCAAACCTAAGGTAGCATTGTCGATAGATTTTAGCCGCAGCAGCCAAATTCGTAGATCTTCTTTCACTACTGGCTCGATAAATTTCTGCGCAGCTGATAAAAGCATCGTGATAATTTTGTGCCATGGCTTGCTGAAACAAATGAATAGCTGTTTGTTCATTATTGCTTGTTTTGGCGGGTAAAGGGCTAAGCCCTTTGCGGTAACAATGAGCAAGATTCCACAATCCGCCAGCATGTCCAAGCGCGATTGCACTATTGCATAAATCAATGATGTCAGTAGGATTCGTATGGCCAACGCTTCTTAAGCCATGTGCAAGTTCACTCATTGCCCACGGATCTGAAGCTTGAGCGCCTTTTTTATAATATTCGTTTGCGGCATGCTGGTTTAATTTTATTTCTTGCAAACGTCCAGCAACCCAATAGGCATAGGGATTGTTATTTGCTAATTCGGCGCGCAATTCTTGTTCGAGTTTAAGTAATTCGTTTGAACTCAAGCCAAGATAAGTTAACGCGAAAGCAAACGCTTGCCGGGCTTGTTCATCACCTTGAAATAAACCAGAAAATCTCGCCTGCGAATGCGCATCTTCTTCAGCCACAAAACTCCCCGCCTTTTATAGACCTATAATAATTAGACTTAATAAACAGGTTAAAGTTTCGTGTTTTTTGGCACTACTGAGCAAATGTGCTGTTAGCTAATTTTCAATATTATTTGAAGCCACGTGAAGCTACTGGTGTCGAGGGGCGACTAATGTCAGAGCCAGAGCCGATACTCATTGGGGATTCACTGCGAGTCGGTGTAGCGTCACGGCTTACTGGAGAGTCACTTCGAGTGGGTGTCGCACCACGACTGCTGGGTGCTTGTCCTAGTTGGTAGTAATTTCTGAGTTGGCTTGATTCTATATTATCGTGGTGAAAGGATTTTACTGCATCAACCTTAATAGCTGTTTCTGTTGATAATGGTTTACCACTTGCGGTTAGCGCTTGTAGCATTTTATCTAATTCTTTATTTTCTTTTTCATACATTGTTATATGTGTTAAAAGTTTCTTCTTTGCATCATTGCGCTTTACCGGATCAGCTGTTTTCATATTTATTTCATCGTCATCGATTTTCTTTTTGAGGATAGCTAATGTTTCACACTGCTTTAGCACTTTTTCCTCTGATGGTTTAGATGAAAATTTACTGAATAAGGTTTCTGTTAGTGATGACCGTTTTCCGGATTGTTCCCCCATATGTTTTGGTATTGCTGATGCAATAACAGGAATAGGCCTTGCTAATGATACTAGTGCAGGTTCAGGGTTAGATCCTGCCGCGACCACTGCTGTTGTTGAAGGAGCTGCTGTACCTCCGACTGTTGTGGAAGGACGTGCTGCGTGCCACACCGTCGTTTCGGGACCTGCCGAGCCTCCCACTGTTGTAGAAGGACTTGCTGTATCCATCGCTGTTTCTGAAGGACCTGTTGCGGCCTCTACTGTTGTTGAAGGTGCAGCTGTTGCTATATTTTGGGCTTTTGATTGCATAGCAGTGTGATCTACCCTAACTTGTGCTGCAAAAGCTATCCATTCTTTATTTGACTCTATATCATCGATTGCTAATTTACCTAATTCATCGTTTGGACTTTTTGCTATTGCAGCAGTTAATGCGGCATCCTTTTTTTGTAATTGTTCAAGATCTATAAATTTTCCTTCCATTTGTATATAAAATTTTTCTGCTTCGGCATTTTCTCCTTGTGCAATTGCGTTATTGTATCGTCGATACAGTTTATTTAAATCTGTGTGAATCGAATCAACCTCGATTCTATGATTAAAAAATCTTTCTCGCTGTGATTTATGAAAATTCACATCCACAAAAAATGATGCTTCTAACTGTTCAGGGGAGTTTTTTTCCGCGAAACTAAGAATATCAGTTGCGGCTGCTTTTGCATCTAATTCTCGACTCGATGCAAGAGGAATGTTTTCAGATTTGATCTCAGTAAGAATATCATGTACTTCGACAACTTTTGCATTAAACTGGCGAATATCGCTAAGGATTTCCAGCTCAAGTTTTATTACCGCTGTCATTTCATCGGGACTGTCAACGCCAGCATCTTTAAGATTGTTAAGGTTTTGTAACCTATTTTCTAACTCATTCTTTTCGGCATGTAGATGAGCAAGGACACCTCTAGATACTTCTTTCTCTAACTGAACTGCGCCTTGATCAGAAGCTCCTAGTGCATCAAAATCTCTATTATATTGGTGTAGCTTTACCAGCATTTGTCTTTCTAATTTTTCTTGTTGTTGCACGAGTTGTGGAAGGTTACTAGTACTCAGAAATGATGACGGATTCCTCGTATCCAAAGCTGAATTTAAACGGTCTCTTTCTGCACTTAGAGTCATTATTTCAATTCTTCTTGTCTCTAATTGTAAATGAGCATATTTATTTTGTAGTTCAGTATTGCTATTTAGCACATTGAATGCAGCAAACCCGTCTTGTGTTGCGGGTGTGACCGGAGCTACATAATATTCCTCTTGTGAGTCAGTTGTAGATAAGGATAAATATTGGTGCTTATCTATATCATATGCTTCAGACGCGTTCTCCAGTTCTTGTCTTGCTCGATTAAGCCATTCGCTTGCTGCCAGAACTTTCGCATTTAAGGCTATAACCATTTCTAATATCGTGCCATCTAATGCCCCTGATTGTTGTGCAGCATTAATTCGCTCTATGTCTTGTTCCATTTCTTTTAATTGTTGTCTTTCATCATCTGTTAGTGGCATACAATGCCTCCTGTCTATAAACTAAAAAGCCTAGCTCATTCTTGCTTGCTCTTCTTATTTAGTATAGTTCACAAATGTCTGTTATTTCTTATATTATTACTATTCATTGCATCTATTTGCATAGGTGGCAAAAGAACATCAAATTTGCGTTATTGTTGTTTAGGTGGTGATATTTGCTGCGTACTAGTAGCCTTGGCGCTTATTGCCTCTTGAGCTACTCGATTTGTTTTTTCAATGTTTGTTTTAACTGCATTATAATGACCTTCTTCCTCTGCAGACATAGGGTGATTGGCTGCAGAAAGATCTACTAAAGTATCAAGTTTAAGTTCATAATTGCCAATATGTTTTTGTGCTTCGGAAACTTTGCTTATATGTTGTCCTATTGGTACACCTGGTTTGGCATTTTCTATTGCAGTGATTGAATGGTTTGCAATGCTAACTTCAAGATTAATATTCCCACGCAACTTTTCCCTCCATTTTTCAGGAGAAATATTTACGATAGAGGCAGCTGTTTGAGATATGAAATCAGCATGCGCTTTTTCGTCTTTGTTTTTAGTTTCCTGAGGGGCTTGTTCCAGCAGTCTAGGTGCTTCATTCTGGTACCGGTTAAAACTTTCTTGTAGCGTTTGTAGCGCTGTTTCGTATTGTTGATATTTAGATTGTGCTTTTTCACTATTACCACCGCGTGCTTCTTTATCATATTCGGTCCAAGCATTTCTAACGGCATTTAGTTGTTGACTGATATTACTGCGCATGGTTTCTAGGGTAGGCGGGGATTGTTTTTGACTTGCTTGTTGTATAGTAAGGGTGAATGCAGTGACCGTATTTTTACTATCCACAATTTGCTTATTCACTATTTCAATCATACTATCATAAGCTTGTTTCTTGCCTGGACCCATTGGACTTACTCGTTCTAATTGGGCGTCATTAGCTAATTCTAGATATTTTTTCACCTGCGATTCAAGTAATTTAGCTGATGTCTCGTATGCTGCTAGGGCTTCTTTTTTGGCGTTAACATTTCCACTGCTCATTAAATAAATTTTTTCAGCTTCCTTCATTTTTGCTAAGCTTTGTTGAATCATGCTAGGCAAACTATCTCTATTTTGTGCTTTGAGAGTTGTCTGCAGATCCAACTGCTTGGCTATAGCAATCACTCCCTCTGCACTAAGCATTGTGTTTACTGTTGTCGTAGCATGCGGACGAGCTGAAGCATTAGAAGCATCGCTTTTTGCTGTAGTACTAGGCCTATCTTTGCTGGACGAGATAGTCAGTTTTCGCGTAAATGACTTTAATAATCCACCTTCATCTTTTTTATCACCCATCTTAGCCTCCGCACGAACTGCTAGTTAAATATATTTGAGTTTTGCGTATCTACTCATAAAGTATAGATCACAAATGATTGTGAAAAGTTCAAAAGAATTTTGGATTTTGTTAAAGGTTAGATTGCATTGTGATATTTAACAAATGGTTAGGAACAAGACATCTATTTTCTTCTAAGTTAAGCTAATCTTAATGTTGTCAGTGCATACTATATTATGTATATCTTAAGAATTGCAAAAATTGCGAATAGAGAGTAAAGCATGAGTTACACCCTTGAGTTAATTTTGGAACAAATAACTGATACCAGTTTAAACTTGCGCAATGAACCCTTTACGATACAAGATATTCCTACCTTGATAACAGCTTTAAAAAGTCCCGCCTGTGTAAAGTTAACTGATCTTGATTTAAGCAGAGCAGAAATCGATGATGATGTATTAATTGCCTTGAGTCACGCTTTGACTACCACAGTAAATGAATGCGGCGGCAATTTTTCAACGTTGACGAGTCTAACTCTGTCACATAATCCCATTAGTCAACAAGGTGCTGCAGGCTTAGCTAACTTTTTGCAAACACAGCAATTGAAAATTTGTGAACTTGATTTGAGTTCTACCAAAATAGGTGATAATGGTGCTATTCTGTTTAAAGATGTTAAATATTTGCGTATGTTAAGGTTAGCTGAAAATAATTTAACAGTGGCTTCCTTCCGTGAACTCGCCAAAAATGAATCATTAGAAGAACTTGATCTAGGCCAAAATCAAGGTGGCGATGATGGTGCGGCAGCATTTAGATTAACGAAAATACCTATGCTTTATTTAGAAAACAACGGAATTACTGCTTTTGGTGTTTCACCTTTAGCACTAAATACAAGCCTTCGTTCGCTCTGGTTAAGTGATAATCCAATTTGTGGTGATGCAAGTCTGGATGGTGCTGAATTATTAGCAGCGAGCCCTTTGCTTGAAGTTCTTGTTTTGAACAATTGCAATGTTGGTTTGCGCGGGGCAAAAGCTTTGGGCGCAAGCAAAAATGAAAACTTATCTGTTTTGATGTTACAAGGAAATAAATTTGGCGATGCAGCAATACCTTTTTTAGCGGCTAAAAAAAGCATTTTAAAGCTGGGCCTTGCAGAAAATAATTTAACTGATACGCATATGAAAGATTTAGCGGAGAACAACAGACTGGTTAGTCTTTTTCTCATGAGAAATAAAATAACAGATACAGGAGCAAAATTATTTGTCGACTTGAATGGCTGTTTGACCACACTTGGTCGTCATGACAATATGATTTCGGCTGCGATGGATTCAGCAATCACTGTAAAACTGCAACTAAATGCTAATTTAGCGATAAGATATCAAGCTGATGTGAATGTATTTATATATGAATACCACGTTGCAAGAAAACTACTGCAGACAACCAATAAAGCGCTAGCAAGTGCACCTGCTGATATCAGACCTTATCTATTACTGCTCCCACTCGACATAGTCAGTCATATTCTAACTTTCTTGCCTTATTCCTATGTGCATAAAACACGCGAGCAAATCAAAACACACTTCAATTTATTTAATGCTTTTATGTCAGAAAAAGGTGATAGTTTAGTTCCTCGCTTAAAAGAAAAAAGACAGCAAGAAACTGTGCTCATCAGACTTCTGTTTTTAGACTATCAGCGCGAACGTCAACAGAAACGTGTAACAGAAAAACAAGTTGCTTTAACTGCAAGTCATACAATTAGTCCTATTACTTAACTCTATTGCTATGAGGACTTTTGCTATTTTCTAAAAAGATTAAGTTAATATTAAGTAAATGCAAATAAAAAATTACCACCAAAATCAACAGGTATGATATAATTCTCGAAGTTCAATTTTTTTGGAGGCATTATGTTACACACAGTGGAATCAAATACTGGAGAAACGATTGGCAACATCGGCTTAAGTGCGTCAATGTACAATGCTGCTTCATGCCTTCCAGAAGAATTTGATGAGAAAAAAGTTGTTCGCGCAAAGCCTGCAAACAAAGGAATGGTATCAGGTCAAGATGTAACAGAAGCCAAATTCGCAGAAGAGCTTGAAATTGCAGAGTTGACTTTAAATATTACTAATCCTGATGTTAAACATTTATTGGCTGATGATAGTGAGTTTGATGCTGAAGTTTTGTCATTTGCTTTTTTATTTGCTCTATTGAAACGTCATCCTGAACATAAAAGTGCACTGTTGCAAAAAGCGTTGGCAAACGAAGAACGCTTTTTAAAATTATTTTATGGCAGCGAACAAAACATCTTTCTCTTCCCACGAATTGTCCATCACTATTTACCTGAATTTGCCAGGGTAATTAAACTTAAATTTTTAACTTTTCTATATCAAAAAGAAGAAAGTTTTGATAAATATATTTCCAGTCTTCCACGCATTGAGCAGTTTTATGCTGTTTTTTCTGCGGTTGGGCATAATAATAGCGAAAAAGAATTACAATTTTGTTTTGCGCAAAAGATTTTTGGCGATTTGAAACGTTATCAGCTTGTGAAAGGCATAAAATGCATCAATAATGCTCGTGCTGCAATTAACGCTAGTGTAGTTTGGTGTGATTCAATGGCATTGCGTATTTCTGACGTTGTGAATATGGGAGCCAATGGGTTGATGGATTTTGCGCAATATGCCTCAATGCCGGGTGAGCCTTCATTATTTTTGGCTTTTTTGAATGCCCATAGTCAACGACTCGCAGCAAGCCCAAATAATGAAAATAAAGCCGCGCTTATTGCTGCAGTAACAGATCTCCAAAATCATTTAAAAACCAAATTGCCAAAAGTAAAATCATTGACTTCTACATGTGCAGAATTTATTAACACACGCTATGCATTTTTTTCAGCACAATTAGCTCCAGTAAGCACGGTGCTAAATGATGTAACCTTCCGACAAAATACTAGTACGCAATTATAATGCACTATATTTTTTTTCATTAGATATACTAATCGATAAATAAACTGTGTTATGTTGAATATTACTTCCCACGCAGCAAAAAAATGAATTATTAACGTAGTCTTAATTTATTCCTGTTTTTCGATATGATTTTGTGACTATTGAACCCCAAATTTAAACTTAGCCTCTTGAAAAACTTAGACATTCTGTTGCCTGTCTAATACTGCCTAATATATTCAAAAAATTAGCTATACTTTAAATGAGAAATTAAAGTTTTACTTAATATAGGCTTTATGCATATACAATACAGAGGTGTGCTATGCAAGGAAAATCGAATGAAGCTGAACTGTTGGCTCAATTGCAGGAAGAAAAAAAACAATTAACGCGTGAAATACAAGAAATTGTAAGTAAGCCAAAGTTTAAAGCAGCTGCAGAATACATTCGTATGGCTGAACAGATTATTGCCGCCAGTGAAGGAGATAGGGCCGCTCAACTCAAATCGCCACGACATGAAGTTATGCTTGAAACTTCAGAGGCGTTTGCAGCACGACCTTTGCAGCAACAAATTGAAATGTTAACGGAACAAGTCGAGCAGCTGAAAAATAAAAAGGAGCGTTATACAAGTGAAAAATTTTATGAGGAAGCGAAAGAAGCAGAAGCATTAGTAAAGAAAGAAATCCTAGAGGAATTTACGCCAATCCCAGTAGCCAACTCTCCTCAAGCGCCTACGTCTCATTTATCAGATACCAGCTCAAAAGTAAGCAGGCCCGGAGTGCCTAGATTATCAATTTCATCGTCTGGTCCAGACGCTTCGCCACTCGCACGTTCATCACAAGCCGGAAGCGAGGTAGCAGCTAATTCATCTGGTACAAATGTTGCTAAAACTGAGTGGCAAGCGCGAAGACCTACAATAACTGCGGAATCTTCACGGTTACGGGAATCGCGGGTAGGAAGTATAGCTGATGCTGTAGCAAACCCACCTGTTTCAACCCCAACGCCACCATCGCCAGCAAGA
>CAYSGV010000085.1:0-10040 GCA_964430685.1 uncultured Gammaproteobacteria bacterium | reverse complement strand
TTGTTTATAATCTTTGGTAATTGTGAATGTTGTGTTTCGGAATCCATAGCAATTTTGGCCTCGATGCTTTACAATTCAAGTTATTAGATCTGCCAAGCAATACATTTTCAGTTTTGTGCGGTATATTTTAACTGATTGCAACATTAACGTCCAGCCTGATTCTATTCCTCTCCTGAACAGATCCCCTTCTATATGATTAGACAAGTAAATCTTAGGTTCTGTTCCGTAATATTTGTTGTAATTTTTCTCGTTCTTCAGTGGATAATTCACCAACTTGTAATCTTTTCATTAATATCTTAATCATTTGTTCATCACCTAGCTTGCGAATTCGATTTTGGATATCTTGAATTTCGCCTTTATGCCCATCTGCTGGAATCACAATGGGCCAATTGCTCAGTTTGGTTAATAATCCATGTTCTTTTTGGTCAATCCATGCTGCTAAGATTTCTTCTGTAGTGATATGGGGGTGACTACGTATAAAATCAATCAGCTCCAGCAACAAAGAGATACCTGGCAGATCAAGAGCTGCTAATGCATCAATATTGAATTCAGTGGCTAATTCAGGATGCTGTAATAATATCATCACAGCTTGTCGTACAGGTGGCATAGCGCGTAATTGTATTTTGCTATTGCTTTTGGGCTTTTGTTCTGTTGTTTGACCACTTTGTAACAACGCAACCTGGCTGCGAGTATGAAATGCCAATTGCTCGTAAAGCATCTGTCGTAAAATCGCTGCAGGCACTAAATCAAGATAGACTTTTGCCTGCGTAATAAACTGAGTTCGGCCTGACACCGTGTTTAAATCAACTTCACTTTTTAGTTGGTTGAATAGAAAGGTGTCAGCAGAAATTGCTGATTGCAGGCGTTTTAACCAAGCTTCCTTACCTTCTGCGCGAACTAAACTGTCTGGGTCGTGGCCTTCAGGTAAAAACAAGAAAGCGGCACTCTTCCCTTCTGTTAATTGGGCGAAAGTGATGCTGAGTGCTTTCCATGCAGCAGCGCGGCCAGCGGCATCGCCATCAAAACAAAAGACCAATTTAGAGGTTTGCCTAAAAAGTTGGCTCACATGTTGGGCAGTAAACGCAGTGCCTAGGGTTGCTACTGCATTGTCGATGCCCATTTGTTTTAGGGCAATGACATCCATGTAGCCTTCAACCACAATCAGCTGTTCAATTGATTTCTGCGTTTGCAAAACTTCATAAATGCCATAGAGCACTGTGCTTTTATGAAAAAGAGGGGTTTGTGGTGAATTTAAGTACTTGGGCAATGAATCATCTAGCGCACGCCCACCAAAACCAATTACTTGACCTTTGCGATTGCGTATGGGGAACATCAGTCGCTTACGAAAACGATCATATACTTTGCCATTTTCATTCTGCACCGCTAACCCGCCAGCAACCAATTGCTCTTGCGTAAACCCATGTGCTTTCGCGCTTTGCAAAAATTTATCCCATTCAGCTGGGGAATAGCCCAAACAAAATGTATTTACAATATCAGCAGACAAGCCACGATGCGCAAGATAAGCTTTGACTGATGGTTGTGTACAATGTTGCAACTCATGCTGAAAAAAAAGTGTTGCGAATTGATTGAGTTGCACTAAATCGCGATATTGACTCTCTACCACTTGTAATTTTCGATTATTTTTTTGCGGTACTTCTAATCCTGCTTGTTCGGCTAACCAAGTAATTGCCTCTACAAATTCAAAGTGTTTATAGGCGCGCAGAAAGTGAATAGCATTGCCTTTCGCATCACAGCCAAAACAGTGATAACGTTGCCGGCTGGGGCTCACATGAAACGAGGGGGTTTTTTCTTGATGAAATGGGCAACGGGCCACAAAATTAGCACCCGCTTTAGTGAGCGGCACAAAACTGTTAATCAGTTCAACGATATCAACGCGTGCCAATAACTCATCAATAAAAGAATCCGGAACGGTCATATGCTTCCAATGAGTAGTTAGTTTCACTCTTCGTAGGTTGGATAAAGCCTCTGCAGGCGAAATCCAACAATTTTATCCAGACAGTACTCTTTTTGTCATTGCACGGGCGTTCAACCAGTGGACAAGAGGCAAGAGAAATCAATGCGCCCATGGCAATATCCTGAATAGTACTTCGTAGATGGAGATTGCCACGGGCGACATCGATCTTCAAGTAATTATTAATCAATGGCAAGTACGCCCTCGCAATGACAGGTAAAGGTAATCCTTAATAATGACAGAGGCGACTGAATAGCCACCAGAACAAGAAAACCTAATGTTGCCGCAAGACAGAGACAAAAGTTGGTGGACTTACAATCCTTCCAACTTCTGCTTTACCGATTCACTGATTGAGCGCATGTCAGCACGCCCCATGACTTGAGGGCGAATGATGTTAATGACTTTGCCCATATCACGCGCACCTTGCGGATTGACCTCAGTAATCGCGCGGTCAATGATAATGGCAATTTCATTTTCAGTCAGTTGCGCAGGTAAAAATGTTTTGACAATATCCATTTCAAATTGTTCTTGTTTGACTAAATCAGCACGGCCAGCGGCTTCATACTGTGAAATAGAATCTTGTCGTTGCTTCAGCATTTTGTCGAGCACACCAAAGATGTGATCATCATCAAGCTCTTGCTGACCATCAATTTCTTTTTGTTTAATTTCGGCCAAGATTGAACCAATAATACGCAATTTATCTTTATCGCCACTTTTTAGGGCTTGCTTACGTTGGTCTTGTAATGTCAGTTTGATGCTCATGAGCTTAATTCCTGTTGTACCTTATTAATATTAGGCGCGTTCCTTCTCGGGACGACGAACATCGCGTCGACCACGCATCACAGCCATTTTTTCTCTGGCTAATCGTTTGAGGTGCCGTTTAACAGCGGCTTGCATTTTGCGCTTACGCAGTGCGGTAGGCTTTTCATAATATTCTCGACGACGTATTTCCGACGGAATCCCATTTTTTTCAACTGTTCTTTTGAATTTACGTAGTAAATCGTCAATCCCACGTCGCGAATCAGCCTCTCTTGCATATACTGCTGGCATTCAATACTCACCTCAATTTAATGCTATTAATCAAAAATATGCCCACCCAAAGCAGGCTACCTCAAATTTATAAAAAGAGAAGAATTGTATGCCCTAGCTCGAGCGGTGTAAAGCACTTTTACAGCAAAGAGGATACCAAAATTGGAAGAATCCAGCATATTACGTAGCCTCAACAGAGCGCAAGCTGCCGAACACTTTAAGCTTATTTTTCATTGATTTTAAATGATATTTAAAGTAAGCTGTTGGCAGTTCAGCGCATATAAATAAGGGGAAAAATATGTCCTACTTTACAGAATTTGAACAAGCATTTATTAGTTTTTTAAAGAGTACAGTTACTAATGAGAATAATGGCCTTCAAGGTTTGCGCGACGAAGAAAAAGCCGCAATATTAAAAGCATCTAGTTTTGCAGAACTATGCGCCATCCCTGAGGATATTTTATCTACCGGTAATTTTATATTTCTTTTAACACTAGCTAAACAACTTATTCAATACCAGTCCCAATCTAACGAAGCTTTCATAGTGTTCTTATTAAAAATAGAACAGGACCTGCGAGCTAAGAGTAGAGTACTAGGAATTCGTGATGATCTGCTATTAGAAGGCCATATTCGTGGCATTATCCTAAAATTTTTAGACGGAGTTGCACATGGTAGCGATGAAACTGAGTCTTTAAAACGCATTATTAATGCCCGGCTTTTCTTACGTAAGCATAGCGAACATACACAATATAGTTTCAAACAAGCAGTCGATGAAAGTAAAAAGAAAAATACTTTTGGCTGGGATTTATACGAAAAACTAGTCAAGCTATTGGGCGCATACATTGATGCATTAAATCAAATGCCCCTCGATAAAACTGAAGAAGACAATGCACAATATTTGGCAAGCATTCAGCATTATATTACCGATGCAGACGACGTGACAAAAGAATTATATACACTCGCACAGACGAATAAACTTGATTCAAACTTAGTTTTTGCAATAGGTCTCGAACTCTCTATACTGCCTCGCACTATTGAAGTATATAAACTTATGGTTCGTAAAGCTGCTGACATGGGCAATGAATTTGCAAAAATGGAATTAATCAGAATATTACCTCAAGATAAATTAGCAGAAGCCATGCCACTGCTGAAAAAACTGATACAATTGCAAAATAAATTTATTGCTGCCAATGCTATCGATTTTATGCAAGCTCATCATGACGTATTCGGAGCTGCAATACCAGCAGCTGCAGAACGCTCAGCACCATTTTGTTTAGATAGCTTACGTGCGGTTACTGCATCTACAAGGGAACCATCTGCTCCATCTGCCGCAACAGGCAGCAATAGTAGAACGCTACCTTCAAACTTTGTGCCAACGAATTTAAGTCTCGCGCGCAGATAAAACAATCTTTTCTTTAAAAATTAAGCAGGGTGAGCAAAGCGCATAGCGCGTGCCCACCATCCTTTATAACTTAACTCTATTCTAAATTTATTTTTTGGGGTATTTGCAGTAAATTGTTGCTAGTCGCATACATATTAATTATTGGAGAAAATCATGTCCTATTTCACAGAATTCGAACAAGCATTTTTAAATTTTGTGCAGCGCCAATTTACTGATAAAGAAAATGCTTTCAATCGTATGTCTGATACGGAAAAAGCCGCAATATTAAATGCATCCAGTTTTGCAGAATTATGCGCGATTCCTAATAACACTACTCCTACGCCTTCTACTTTTTATGTTGTTAGTGAACTAGCTAAACAATTTTCTCAAAATCAAACCCAATCCAACGAAGCATTCATTGGGTTGTTATTAAAACTTGAAAAAGCATATCATGATAAAAATCAATCATTTTTTTATTACGGAATTGCTTATGATCAAGAGGTAGAATTTCACATTCATGGTTTTATCCAAAGATTTTTAGAAGAAATTTCGCAGCGTAGCGATATACCAGAATCTTTAAAACGTAGTATTGATGCGCGGCTTTTTTTACGTGCGAATGCCAGTCTATATCCATTCCAACAGGTGGTCAATGAAAGTATTAAGAATAAAACTTTTGGCTGGGATTTATATGAAAAACTAATAAATCTATTGAGCCAATACGAAAGCATTTTACGCATAATGCCTGGCGGTAGGACTAAGCAATATAATGAGCAATATGAAGCAAGCATAATACATTACATGACAGATGCTGAAAAGGTTATGCAAGAATTATTGCTGCTCGAACAAGAAAACAGACTTGACTCAAACTTGGTTTTTGCATTGGGTGTACAACACTTTTATTTTTACCTTATGTCTAAAGAATCTGACAAATATGTATTTTTCGTTCGTAAAGCCGCTGGTATGGGGAATGAATTTGCACAACAGGAACTTGCGGAAATACTGCTATGGGGTATTGGCTTTAGGTGTAAAGATGCACCAGCAACGAATGTTGCAGAGGCGACTGCAATATTGCAAAAACTAACACAATCACAAAACAAATGGGTCGCTGCAAAAGCCATCGATTATATGCAACAACATTATGCTGTATTTGCACCCAGCGTTACTGCACCACGAAGCACAGCACCATTTTGTTTAGATAGCTTACGTATGGTTACTACGACTACAACGGAACCAACTGCTACACCTGCCGCATCGAGCAGCAATAGTAGAAAGCTACCTACAAACCAAGTACCCACTAATCTGAGTTTAAGACGCTAGATTAAAAAGTAGGCTTTTTGTGGCTGCGATGGAGGTCAGCAAACGAGATTCTCATTCAGATGGGATCCTCGATTTCGCTGCGCTACAGCAAGGCTACAATACTTAGAACCTAATTTATTGCCGTATGGTCGCGATTCTTACGCTTATTTTTACATTGATTATCAATGATTCTTATAGTATGTTGTAGCAATTACATACATCTAAATAGTGAAGAAAAACATGTCCTACTTTACAGAATTTGAACAAGCATTTTTAAGATTTTTAAAGAGCCAGATTACGGAAAAGGTTAATGCTTTTATTCATATGTCTGATACGCAAAAAGACGCAATATTAAAAGCTTTCAGTTTTGCAGATATATGCACCATCTCAGATAATACTGATTCTACTTTTCCAAATATTTTAGTACTAGCTAAACAAGTTATTCAATATCAATCTCAATCAAACGAAGCATTCATTACGCTCTTATTAGAAATCGAACAAAACTATCATATTAAGAATCAAAAACATTCTATTTACAAAAAAACTCCTCATGAAGAAGTGCAAGCTCATATTCATGGACTTATACACAGTTTTTTAAAAGAAATCTCTCTTTCTAATGATTTAGCAATATCTTTAAAACGCAGTATTGATGCCCGGTTTTTCTTACGTGAGAATGTGGACCAAAAACAATATACATTCCAACATGTAATCGATGAACGTATAAGAAACAAAACATTTGGCTGGGGTTTATATGAAACACTAGTCATGCTATCGGACACATACAATAGCGAATTAAAGAGAATGCCTGCCAGTAGGTTTAAAGAAGACAATGAACGATATCTGGCAAGCATACAGCATTCCATGACCCCTGCTGGCAAGGCGATGCAAGAATTATTGCTGCTTGTACAAGCGAATAAACTTGATTCAGACTTGGTTTTTGCAGTTGGTAAATCATACTATTTGGATTGTGAATTTAATGAATATAGACGTATGACCCGTAAAGCCGCTGAAATGGGCAACGAATTTGCCCAATTGGAACTTGTGACCAACATATTACTATGGGATCTTAAAGTTAAAAAACCCATACCAGCAGAAAATTTAGCAGAAGCCACGCCGATACTGCAAAAACTAACGCAATCACAAAATAAATGGACCGCAGCAACAGCCATCGATTTCATGCAACGACACCATAAGGTATTTGCTGCCAGCGTTGCCACACCTCAAAGCGCAGCACCGTTTTGTTTAGATAGTTTGCGTACGGTCACCGCATCAACAACAGCACCATCTGTTACATCTGAGACATCGAGCAGCAGTAGTAGAAAGCTGCCTTCACACCAAGTAGCTACTAATCTAAGTCTAAAGCGTCGTTGAACGATGAACATTTAAATGATGGGAGCATCACATGTCCTACTTTACAGAATTTGAACAAGCATTTTTAAGATTTTCAAAAGGCCAATTTACAGGTAAGAACGATGCTTTTGGTCGCATGCCTGATACGGAAAAAGCTACAATATTAAAAGCGACTTGTTTTGCAGAAATACGTGCGATTCCCAATAATACTTCTAATACCTTTTTGGCAATTATTGATCAATTTAAACTATACTCTCAAAATCAGCCTATTTCCGATGAAGCATTTATTGCGTTATTATTAAAAATCGAACGACCTTATCATCTTACGAAGCCCGTTGCTCCTGATTACGGGAAATATGATGAAGAACAAGTGCAAATTCTCATTCGCGACTTTATCAAGAAATTTTTAAAAGAAATTTCTCTTCGAAGTGATACACCAAAATCATTAAAACGTAGTATTGATGCACGTTTTTTCCTAATCGAAAACAAACAACAACAAACATTCAATGATGTAATTAGTGCAAGTATAAGAAATAAAGAGTTTGGCTGGCTTTTTTATGAAAGACTCGTCAATCTATTGGACCAAAACCCCAGTTTCGATTTATCTATAATGCCTGCATTCGGGACTAAAGAATTCAATGCACAAGATAGTAGAAGGCAACAGTGGATAATAGAGATTGAAAAAGAGACGAAAGGACTATGGCTGCTCGTAAACGCAAACACACTTGACGCAAATTTGATTTTAGCATTTGGTCTAAAATATTATAATTATTATCATCCATCTAAAGAATATGAACATTTGATTCGTAAAGCCGCTGATATGGGCAATGAATGGGCACAATTTGAACTTGTGGTCAACATATTGCTGAAGAGTATTCCAAGCATGCCTGTAGAAAATTTAGCGCAAGCCAAACCGATTCTCGAAAAGCTGACACAATCACAAAATAAATGGCTTGCAGCAATGACCATCGATTATATGCAAGAACATTTTGAGGTATTTGCACCCGCCGCACCAACAGCTGCACAACGTTCAGTACCATTTTGTTTAGATAACTTGCGCACAACCGCTGCATCTACACCAGAACCATCTGTTACACCGGCCGCAGCAAACAGCAATAGCAGAAGTCTACCTTCGAACTTTGTGCCCACTAATTTAAGTCTAAGGCGGACTTAAAGTAGGGTCGCAAAGGAGCATTAGAGCTATCGCGATCGTGCTACTCAAATAACCGACTTTCCAGTATAATTTCTGCATCATGAACATCCTTGGTATTGAAACATCCTGCGACGAAACTGCTGTTGCCATTTATAACCCTAATCAGGGTATTCGTGCACATGCGATATACAGTCAAACGCAAACGCATCAACCTTATGGCGGTGTGATACCGGAACTCGCTGCGCGCGATCACATCCGTAAACTCGTTCCTCTGGTACGTCATGTTTTAACCGAAGCAGATTGCGCTATCGGTGACCTCAATGGTATTGCTTACACTGGCGGACCTGGTCTGATTGGTGCTGTTTTAGTCGGCGCTACATTTGCGCGTAGCTTAGGTTACGCACGCAATCTCCCCACTGTTGCCATTCATCATATGGAAGGACATTTGCTGGCACCATTTTTAGAAAAAGAACAACCGCAATTTCCATTTGTTGCATTATTGGTCTCGGGTGGTCATACCTTACTGATGCAAGTGAATGCGATTGGCGAATACATCCTGTTAGGTGAAACATTGGACGATTCAGCAGGAGAGGCATTTGACAAAACAGCCAAATTATTAGGTTTACCCTACCCTGGCGGACCTGAATTGGCAAAACTTGCTGAAAAAGGTAATCCGAAACGTTTTCAATTTCCACGGCCAATGATGAACCGGCCCAATTGCACATTTAGTTTTAGCGGCTTAAAAACGCATGTGTGGCAAACGTGGTTAAAGTCTAATCAAGATGAACAAACACGTTATGATATTGCCTATGCATTTCAAGAATCCGTTGTTGATATTTTAATTAGTAAATCATTGCGTGCATTAACACAAACCCAATGTAACGAACTGGTCATTGCTGGGGGCGTCAGCGCGAACTTACGCTTACGGCAGAAAATTGCCGAAAAATTTCCACGTACGGTAAAGGTTTATTTTCCGCGACATGAATTTTGTACCGATAATGGCGCAATGATTGCTTATGCGGGTTATTTACGCATCGCGCACGGTGAACGAAATGATTTAAGAATTATTAGTCGTGCCCGCTGGCCATTGTAAGCGATGTGATCAAATACCATCCTAGCGCTTTGTAAACTTATTTTCCTTACCCAGAATTAACAATAAAATATTATGTGAATGGCGCACTATAACGAGTAATGTCATCACTGACAGTGGCCAAAAGTAAAAAGTGAAGGACAATGTCAGTGCTGCTATGGGCGCGGTAATTGCCGCTGCAATTGAACTCAATGATACGTAGCGGAAGAAAGAAAAAACCAGCGCCCATACCGCTATACAAATAAGCGCTAAGGGCCAAGACAATGCCAATAAGACGCCCAATGCGGTCGCAACACCTTTACCACCTTTGAAACCAAAAAAAACTGGGAAAAGATGCCCTAACAATGCCGCAAGACCGATCCAAGCGAGTGTGGCCCCCGTAACCCCAAACGCGTGTGCAATCAATACCGGAAAAAACCCTTTCAACACATCAGCAACCAGGGTTGCCACCGCGGGAAGACGGCCGCCCAACCGCATCACATTCGTTGCCCCGGGATTTTTTGAACCTTCGGTGCGCGGGTCGGGCAAGTTCCAAATGCGGCAGACGATAACTGCACTACAAATTGAACCTATAAGGTAAGCAAATATAAATAAAATTGACCCAAGCCACAGTGATGTATGCATTTTTTATCCTTAAATTAATTCTCAAATAACTTTACGCTATTTTTACTATTGCTGCACATTACAAACACCCATCGATTTCAGGTGGAAGAGCCCCCGCTGGGCTACGCACGACGCCCCTCTTTAAAAAGGGGGAAGTAATACATTATTC
>CAYSGV010000084.1:0-10131 GCA_964430685.1 uncultured Gammaproteobacteria bacterium | reverse complement strand
GATAGTCTTCCCATTCAATGGCGGTGTTTTTAGCCAAAATAGTAATGCCGCGTTCACGTTCCAATTCATTGGAATCCATGATGCGCTCTTGGGATTCGACGCCCTTTAGTGTACCAGACTGTTGTAATAAACGGTCGACGAGCGTGGTTTTGCCGTGATCAACGTGGGCAATAATAGCAATATTACGTAAATGTTTTTGCATGGTTCTCTTATCTATAGGTAAAAACCCACCATTATAACGTGATTTTCTTTGTTTGTGTAAACAATAAGATACCGTTCACTTGGGTACAAAAAGCCTAATAGGGCAACTTTATTGCGCTGTATTTGTCTAAAAGTGAAGAGAGGGCTAACTTTGAGAGAACTGTATATTGTTAAGGGGGTTTTATGGCTGCAAAGAGTACAGAGCTTGAGATTAGAGGATTAATAACAGATGCTAATACAATGATCACTGAAGCGAATAGATTAGCAGAAGCTAGTTATAATAGTGAGCTTAACGTAAAAGATATGAGGCAAGTCTTATCTACATTAGATAAGCGAGCAGAACTAATTAAGGCAAAAAGAGTAGAAATAGAAGAAAAAATAGCGAAACTACGTGACCCACATCAAGCTGAGCAATTGCGCAATGATCTTCATGCTATATCAATGGCTACGCCGCTTATTTCACGAGATCTTCTTGCAGCGAAATGTAAACTAACAGAATTAAAAGAATTGAAACATCAACAAACTGAAGCCATGCTCACATTTCAGCATAGAAGCTTAGTCTACACTGCAGATCCTAAAACACCTTATTTAACTAGACAAATGTTAGCGCAAGACGCTGCAGGGATCGATACAATAAATTTAGCAGTAGATAAATTGAATATTGAAGCGACAGCTATATTTTCGCCGTTTAAATGGAAAAGTGGCAGTCAATTTACAACTGTACAACGAGAAAAGCTAGAGCAGTTGCAAGAAGAACATAAACAATTATTAATACCAAATGCGAATGATGAAAATCTTCGGCTAATAGTTGCTGCACAACAAATTATTGCTTTTGATAGACGTTTTGATGAGCTTATGCGTTCTTTTAACCGTGCGGATGATCGATCAATCAATGAGCAAAAGTTAACAGAAATGCGCGACCTTAAAGATCAAATTGCCATAAGAATGCCACTGATTAAACAGCAACTAGAAAAAAGAATAAAATCTGAAAGCAGGCCAGAAGAGCGTAAGCAACTAGCAGCTGTTTTAGAACAGCTTGTTATTATTCGCAAAGCACTTGAAGTTGATCGCAAGACAAATAGCACAAGTTATGATCGAGTGATTGAACGGACAGCAGAAAGGATGGGCATGCCAACGCAAGCATTACGACAGAATTATAAGTAATTATAAAACCATTATATTGTTAACAAAACATTCAAATATTCTCTGGCGTGTCCAGCAACTTTTTCACCAATTGTGGTTTGTTCTTTGGTTAAAACTCGATTCATATCTCCATTGATCATATCGCGTGCCGCAAGAACTCATATCGATTGGTTGGTTGATCCGGTTGTTCCGGTACATCGAAATCAGAAAGTTTCTTATTTCTAAAACGACCATGTAACATGCCATCGACGGTAATTGCAGCAGAAATAAAGTGGTTTTGCGCCAGTTCAGGTTTGTTGATTAAGTCTACTGGTTCAGGCTGTTCTGGAAGTGGATAGGGAAACTTTTTAGCCTCGCTCTTATAGGTTTGATAATAATTGGCGGCTATGCGATCAACCGTTTCTAATTGGGTAGAGCAAGGAACGCTATGCCAAAGTAAATTCAAACAATTCTGCTGATTGCGGATTAACCGTTTGTGCGACCATGCAACAAAGCGAAGCAACTTTCTCAATAAATGCCACATAATTTTGTTCAGTGACTTTTGCGACCAAGTTATTAACAAGGGAAAGTGAGTGCTCAGATAACTCATCCATATTTTTCCTTACCATTGATTAATGGGCAAACACAGATATATCGTAACATCAGCTCTAGGAACCAGGCAAATGTAGGTTGGCTAGAGCGCAGTGGATAACCAACAGTAATATTGACGATTATCAGTCTTTATCTGCTATGAAACCTATTTTCATAGGCAACAATAAAATTTTTGAATCGACTCTACGAAAATCACAAATATTTATATACAATTAGAGCCAATAATAAATGGTTATATCATCTCACGAGGAGACAAGCTTGCCGGAAGTTAAAAAAGTTTGTGTTTTTTGTGGTTCCAGCCGCGGCGCGCAGTCGGTATTTGCTGAAGGGGCAAAAGCATTGGCGGAGACACTTTATCAAAAAGATATAACACTTGTGTATGGCGGCGCGAGTGTGGGGTTAATGGGAGAATTAGCGGATACCTTATTGCGTTTAGGCGGCAAAGTAATTGGCGTCATTCCACAAGATTTATTAGCTAAAGAAATCGCACACACCGGTTTAACCGAATTGCATGTTGTAAAGTCACTGCATGAACGTAAAGCGCGCATGGCAGAATTAGCCGATGCTTTTATCATGTTACCAGGCGGCACAGGATCGTTAGAAGAATTTTTTGAAATATTAACTTGGGGACAGCTTGGCCTGCATGCAAAACCGGCAGGTATCCTTAATATTGCCAATTATTTTGATGATTTAATCAAATTTTTACATCATACGGTAACTATGGAATTTATTAAGCCTGTGTTTGTTGATACAATCATCATTAAAGATGATCCAAATACGTTACTCAATGCAATTGCACATTTTGTACCAACCAAAGAAGTTAAATGGATTAAAAGCACAGAACATACATAATAAAAAATATCATTACATCCGCTCAATCGCCAATGCGGTACCTTCACCGCCACCGATACATAATGCTGCAATACCACGTTTTAAATGGCGTTGCTGCAAAGCATTAATGAGTGTGATCACAATGCGCGCACCCGATGCACCAATTGGATGACCCAGAGCACAGGCGCCACCATGCACATTTACTTTATCGTGTGGTAACGAGAGTGCTTGCATCGCCGCCATGGTTACCACCGCAAAGGCCTCATTGATTTCATATAAATCAACACCTGCAGATTGCCATTGTACGACTTCCAAAACTTTTTTGATGGCTTCTATGGGGGCAGTAGTAAACCATTCCGGTTCATGTGAATGGGTAGCACAGCCAACAATTTTAGCGAGCGGTGTTAATCCACGTTTTTGTGCTTCAGATAAACGCATTAATATTAATGCTGCGGCACCATCAGAAATTGAACTGGAGTTTGCTGCAGTAACAGTACCATCAGGTACAAAAGCTGGTTTGAGTGTTGGAATTTTTTCAATTTTAGCATCGAAGGGTTGTTGATCATGAACGATGGTTGTTGTGTCATTTTTTACTTTAATTGAGACAGGTGCTATTTCTTTAGCGAAGGTTCCATCTTGATTGGCTTTGAGCGCACGTTGTAACGAAGTTATGGCAAAAGCATCTTGTTGTTCTCGGGTAAAATTAAATTTCTTCGCGGTTTGTTCAGCAAAGAAACCCATTAACTTTCCTTTTTGATAGGCATCTTCTAAACCATCTAAAAACATGTGATCGATTACTTGTTGATGACCCAAGCGATAGCCACCACGTGCTTTCGGCAACAAATAGGGTGCATTACTCATACTTTCTAAACCACCGGCAATGATTACTTGCTCAGGTGATAAACTGAGCTCACTTGCGGCCAACATAAGTGCTTTCATACCGGAGCCGCACATTTTATTAACCGTTGTAGCATCGGTGGCATTTGTTAAACCACCAAATAAAGCCGCTTGCCGAGCGGGTGCTTGACCAATTCCCGCAGACAATACGCAACCAAAAATTGCCGAGTCAATATCTTCTGCTTTAATTCGGCTGGCTTCTAATACTGCACGTATTGCTGTGGCAGCAAGCTCTGGACCAGTCACATCTTTTAAACTGCCTAATAAAGATCCCATTGGTGTGCGTGCTTGACTGACAATGACGATCGGGTTTTGTTGATCGAATGCGCGTGCTAAATGATTCATGTGGTTCCCTCCAAATAAAAAATATTAATTTGTTGCCGTTTCATTAAATAATTCCCTGCCAATGAGCATACGGCGAATCTCAGATGTACCGGCACCGATCTCATATAATTTTGCATCCCGCAAAAAACGTCCAGTTGGGTATTCATTGATATAACCATTGCCACCCAAACATTGAATCGCTTGTAATGCCATAAGTGTTGCTTGTTCAGAACAATAAAGAATCGCACCAGCTGCATCTTTTCGCGTGATTAAATTTAAATCACACGCTTTAGCAACTTCATATACATAACAGCGACAAGCACTTAGGGTCGTATACATATCAGCAACTTTACCTTGAATAAATTGAAATTCACCAATGGGTGTGCCGAATTGTTCACGTTCGTGTATGTAGGGCAACACCACATCTAAGCAAGCTTGCATAATACCTAAGGGACCACCTGATAATATCACACGCTCATAATCTAAACCGCTCATGAGCACGCCTACACCACGATTCAGTTCGCCTAAAATATTTTCGGCTGGTACACGGCATTGATCAAAAACCAATTCACAAGTATTGGAGCCACGCATACCTAATTTATCTAATTTTTGTGCAGTGGAAAATCCCGGAAAATTTCGTTCTATAATAAATGCGGTGATACCTTTGCTGTTTGCAGTAGGATCGGTTTTAGCGTAGACCACTAATACATCTGCATCAGGGCCATTGGTGATCCACATTTTTGTGCCATTTAAAATAAATTCATCACCTTTACGCTCAGCTTGTAAACGCATGCTCACGACATCAGAGCCTGAATTGGATTCACTCATTGCCAATGCGCCGACGTGTTCGCCACTTACTAATTTAGGCAGATATTTTAATTTTTGTGCATGCGTACCCATGCGATGAATTTGATTGATACATAAATTTGAATGCGCACCATAACTTAAAGCTACGGAACCGGAAGCACGGCTTATTTCTTCCATAGCAATGACATGTGCTAAATAGCCTAAATTACTGCCGCCGTATTCTTCAGCAACCGTAATGCCATGCATACCCAGTTCGCCTAATTTGGGCCAAAGCTGGCGCGGGAATTCATTGTTGCTATCGATGCTGGCAGCTAGTGGGGCAATTTCTGCTTGCACGAATTGGCGAACAGAGTTTTGCAGCATTGTGAGCGTATCATCCAGTTTGATATTGAGCATAGAACATCCTTTTCACAACTAACCTGGGATAAAAATCAAAAGAAGGAATAAGCGATTTGCATCGTAAAGTCAAGTATAAAATTGATTTATAAAGCATCTTGGTGTCAGAATAATTTTCTCAATCTAGTTCAGTTCGCATTTTACATCAGAGGCATATTTCTGCCCCAGGGCATGGTTCTCATTTATTATTTTACAGCTGGCTATCCACCAAAAAGTATTTATTTTGACTATTCAGTATGTAAATTGGATTAATTAAAATATTTTGAGGTTCTGGAAACTTCCTGACAGATGTGATCGTACTGCCATCATTACTTACAAAATAAATAATTGGTCTATCCCTTAAGAATAATGAGATTCCGAATAAAAAATATTCTGGTTCTTCTAATAATGCTTTGATGTCCTCATCTTTTTTTAAAGAAAATACCTTCTCTGCATGTGTAACTATTTTTTGATCCATCTTCGGATTAACTCTGTGTTGTCGAATGCCGTCGATATATGCTTTAATACAATGGCTTTCAAATTTTATATCAGGATGGTTTGCAGCATGTATAATTACGTGTGCTAAATTATTAAAAGGTTTGGTTATTTTGTAATTTATATCATCGTATCTAAATGTATCAATTATTTTATCACTTGAAGGCGGTGTATTTTCAAACTCCATAGCGTTTGCGGAATTAGAGTCGGGATAGAGCAAGTCTTGTAATAAGTTTAAATAAGAATGACTCAAGCTATGAAATGATTCATCAGAAATGCCTGCTAATTCCTCAAGTACAGTAGCGTCATGTTTGTCAATGTTTTTATAATTGCTTGGACACAATATAATAATTCTTCCGGCTTGATATTTATCTAAGCCAAGTTGTTCATGTTTAAGCAAACTGGATACTAAAATAAGATATTTATCTTTTTTCAGTTTCCATTCGTTAATTAATGCTTTAATTTTTTCGCCAAAAAGGAATGAGTTGGTTACGTCTACAATCATAGCTGTATCAGGATCTAATATTCGAAGGTATTCTACTAAATTAATATCAAACTTATCTTTTGCAGGATATACAGTAAGTGCGGGAGAGGCGTCAGTTAAAATAATTTTTTTATCATATAAATCATGTTTTGCTTGAAGTTTAATATAGGTAGTCTTTTCTTCTTCAGTTAAATAATTATTAGTAACTAATCTTTCTAGTGCTCCTATTAAGTCGACATCATTCTCGATAGTACCTATTTTAGCTAGCAATCGTTCTTTTTGCTTTTTAGTTATTTTATATGGACCTGTTTTTTGGGCTTTGTGACTTTTTTTTATTATATCTGGTTTTATTTCTTCTATTTTTTTACGTATTTCAGTATATCTTTTATGTTCTGCAATAGTCATTATTTCAGTTTTTGAAGTTAACTGTTCAATATCAGTAGCAGTAAAAATATCCTGTTCGCTAAGAAAATCCCAAACTTCAAAATATGGGCTTTCAACATACGTGGCTTTTCTAAGTTCATCTCTATTCATCTTCCCAAAGATTATTTTTGCCATAAGAATATAGGCACAAGCAACAGCAGCTTGGCCACCTTCAGCATGAAAAAATTTTACCTGATCAGTAGAATCATTCAAATTGTAAAATGTACAAAATTTGACTTTTAATCTTTCTTTTTGGTCTGAAGTTTTGGTATGCATGCCTTGATTTAATGCCTTTCGCATTTTATGTATGCTTTTTATAATAATGACGTTTTCAAGGAGGGTTTCAATCACATTTACTGCTTTTGCATAGAAATGTCCTTGTATATTAATAAAGATTTGATCTTTATGATTGTCACGTAATTTCTTGAACTCATTAATTAAATATTTGCCTTTCTCGATGTTATTATGCACTTTTTGAAATGCATATTTATAGCACTCTTGAAATGCTTCAAGTTTATACTGCTCACTCCATTTATGCATTTTAGGAATTAAGTGTGCAACAATAGCATCAAGCTGATGTATAAGCGGCCAGCGATTTAATTCAAATGGGCTATCTTTAGTTTTTTCATAATTTACGATTTGCTTATCTTTCACTATTTCAGTTTTGCATGTGTATCCTGTAAATTCCATGGAATGTGCTATTCTTGTTTTACGCGCCTCCATTTGTTCTTTAGTGATCTCTTTTGTCGTATTTAAATTTATGCTATTACCTGTTACTTTATTTATTTCGTTGCTAAAGTTAAGATCGTATTGACCAATCATTTTAACAATTTGATTTTTATATTCATTAAATAAACTCGATTTCGTAAGGATATTAAAGATTTTGTTCAATCTGACATATTTTTCCATTTCTCTATTAGAAATAGGCTTTTGGAGTGTATCCAGTATGACATCTTTAAATAGATAATGATTAAATGCTTGCGAGAATGGGTTTTCTTTGGCTAAATATTTTTTTTGTGTTTCTGATTGCTTTCGGACAAGGTCACTAAAATGAGCTAATTTTTGTTGTATTGCCTTAGCTCTTTCTTCGGGGTTGCCAGTTAATTTGTCTAGTTCCAAATCACTATCGTTATCTTCAAAACCTGTCCAATCTGTAATTTTTTTACCCAAGGACTTGCATTGTACGATTGTTAATTGTTTACTGTTTAGAAATCTATTGATTGTTTGTTCTGCATTTTCGAATAGATTCAATTGCTCGATTTCCGAACGGACTGCATAACGAAATACGTTTGCACCATCTGTAGTTGCCATACTACTGCGGCTATTTTCGATAGGAGATAAACCAGCTAATGCTATTGGTTCTTCGATAAGGCATATAACTTGATCAAGTATTTCCAATGCGGATTCAACAATAAAAGCAAAGCTAGGCGGCTGATTACCTAAGGATAAACGAACAGCTCGGCCGGCATCTGTTAACGTAGGTCTATTAAAACCAAAGCTCTGGCGCCTGATAACTTTAATATTTGTATGGGCAGTACTGCAAAGAAAATTTAATAATCCACCGAGAAAGCTTAATATTACATTAATCCATCCTTCTGTGTGGTTTGTCTTTGTCGGGTCATAATCTTTATCGGAAAAAGGTGGATTATTCAATTGTATATATAAATTAGGATGTCCTTTTGAAGTAAACACTTTGAAATTTGCATATCTGGTCCCACAAATTGATAAATATTGATTAATTTGATTACGGTAGGATAAATTATTAGCTAAAAATGATTGTTGATTGTTTTTTACTATTTGGGCTTTAGATGGGTTATAGTAATCTTCTATTTTTATATTTGTTTGAGTATGTGGGATATTGGCGTCTTTAGTTTTTAACAAATCTGGTTTAGGAATATTCGCATTACTCGTATAAAAGCCCGCATAGATGTTTCTATAACCCTGTTTTTGGGGCGGACCTGCAGGAAATGTAACAAATTTTCCTTGTGCTTTGTTTTTCAACTGTATGGCTGAGTCTCCTGTGCCAGTAGGATGATCAACCTGTGAACGAAAATATAATAGTGGTTTGTCATATTCGCGGTTTTGTACTTTTCCATGGCCAGAGGGTGGTCTATGTGTTGCATTGTGCATATAATACTGAGTAAATGCAGCAAGATAAGGTGTTATAAGGTTATCAATATCTGTATCTTTATATTTTTCATTTTTTTGCAAATTTGCAAAGTCATTTTGAAATAATTGTTTTAATTTCCGATATTCGATTTCGCCTTTTAATAATTCCTCTGCGTTAATCTTTTTTTTATCAGAAGAAGTTGTTTTTTTTAGCCAGGCTTCTAAACGTTCATGACTTTCTATATTGTCACCAATCCAACCTTTTGTGACTATTTTATTTGGTGCAGTGGGATCCATAAAAGAGTTAACATCTTTAGTCCATGCTGTGGTATCTGTAAACTCATCAAACAGTTTTGTAAATCCTACTGCATCATCGTTTTGTAATGTTGGCTTTTGACAACATATAGGGTTGGGTACGTTTCCAGGTACATCTCGCACTATTCTTAAGCAATAAAAACAAACATAATCTGGCATTCAGCCTCCTACATTCTGGTTAAAAATTTTTAAATGTATATACTGCTTATGCACTAAATAATCCTAATAGTAATATTGTAAGTATTTTTTCATGATATAAGCTGATGATAAGCAATGGCAGTAATTATATTTTGTCAGAAATATTGTTAATATTTGAATTGAGATGCTTAAATATTGTGTGCACGTAAACTCGTTAAGTAACAATCTTTGCAAGCAATTAAGTCTTAGGTGAGGTGTTATACGTGTAATTCCATTTTCATGGGCATCACTGTTTGTCATTGTTCTTCCTTAGATAGTACTACATAGATACATTGTACCTTGACTATTGCTAGTGTCCGTCCACCAAATTACTATAATTTAAAATTTATTTCTATATGTCAAACATCGCTTAACGAGCACGAGGACTCACTACCTCCCCCTTAAATAAGTTAGTTGCGGGAAGTACAAATAAGGTTTCTTTGCTCATACTATCTCTGCATACACGGCGTTAAGTCGAACAAGAAGCTTAGTCTTCGGGTAAGAAGTCAGGTTTAGGGGGGAGAGACCGACGTGATATAATCGCTGATATGATGGTGGGCCGTGCAGGAGTCGAACCTGCGACAAACGGATTAAAAGTCCGCTGCTCTACCAACTGAGCTAACGGCCCATGAAAACGTGAAGTGCATATCATACCGATCTTAGGCTGAATCTCAAGCCTTAAGGCGGCTTTTTAGTACGCAACGGTGACTATAAAATTGAGCTGTTAGCCAATAGCCCAATAGATATTATTTATCAAGCAGAAATAGGCTTCTTATAAGCCGTTGGATCAGCAATCCCTGCACGTTCAAAACCAGTTTTACGAATGTCGCAAGAGGGACAGGTTCCACAAGCAAGGCCTTCAGGCGTAGCATCGTAACAACTGATGGTTTGGCTGTAATCAATGCCCATAGCTGTCCCCAGTTGAATAATTTCAGTTTTATTTAAATAGAGTAGAGGCG
>CAYSGV010000083.1:0-10248 GCA_964430685.1 uncultured Gammaproteobacteria bacterium | reverse complement strand
GCTTTTAAAATTGCATCCGGTCCACCTTCATGCATGAAATTTTTGGCAAAGGTATATAATTTTTGTCCTGTTAACCCTAAGATATCATAACTGACTAAAACTTGTCCGCTACAATCTGCGCCGGCACCAATACCAATAGTGGGAATGGTTAATTGTTCGGTAATTAGTTTAGCCAGTGTTGTGGGCATGCATTCAAGCACGAGTAATTGGGCCCCTGCTTTTTCTAGCGCAAGTGCCATTTTGATGAGTTGCTCTGCTTGTTCTTTGTTGCGACCTTGTATTTTATAACCACCCAATTGATGCACCGATTGTGCGGCAAGGCCAATATGTCCGCAAACGGGAATACCATGCGCACAAAGTTGTTGCACGATGGGAATCAGCCAATCATTACAGCCTTCACATTTAACCATATGAGCGCCACTTTGCATGAGTTTTTTTGCATTCGCAAAGGCGTCATTCTCGGTAGCAAAACTCATAAAGGGCATATCAGCAATAATAAATGAATTAATATTACCATTGACTACACAACGGGTGTGATAACAGACATCGTCAATGGTTACAGGAATGGTATGTGGGTGCGCTTGTATGACGTGCCCGAGTGAATCACCAATTAAAAGTATTTCAATTTCCGCACGACACATTAAGTGCGCAAAAGAAGCATCATAAGCAGTAAGACAGGTTATTTTTTCATTATTCTGTTTTAGTTTTTGAATGGTGGAAAGATTAATTTGTTTCATGGTATTGGTTACTTTAAGTTGAGCTATTTTTTTGCTTGATCAAAGTTGTGATACGTTGGTTATAAGGTACAGCTACTCCCCATTTTTTTGCAGTGCGAACAAGATAACCATTTAAGTAAGTAATTTCTGTTTTTCGACTTGCGTTTTGATCTTGCAGCATTGAAGAATAATTGTTTTTAGTAGCCCGCGCAACTGTTTTAATTAAACGCATGAGTTCATTGGTGCTCAGTGTAATCCCTTCATATTGCGCAACACAAGTGATTTCATTACAAATTTTAGTAAGTATGGGCTGTAGTTGCGGTTGCGAGATTAAAAAACCATTGCGGCAATTGAGTAAAGTCGTTAGTGGATTAATAACACAATTAACAGCAAATTTTTTCCAAATGCGTTGTTCGATTTGTGCGTCCCAATGCACGCTGAATTTTGCCTGAGTTAATTTTTTGATTATTATTTTTGCAAGTGGTGTTATCTTTTTTTGTCCAATTTGTGCAAGCCATATGGGACTGATATTTCTGATCATAATACTAAAAGGAGCAATACGCGTCGCGGCTAAATAATGACTCATATATAAACATTGATCTGCATGGATGATGGACGCAATTTGTTCCTGAATGCCCAAACCATTATTAAAAAAACAAAATTGCAGAGCAGCTAATTGTTTCGCCGGAATTTTTGTTAGCGCCGGTTTGATGGCATAAGCTTTCAGGCAGACAAAAATAATTGAAACCTGTGAAAATGATTTTATGGTGACTGCTGGAACTGGTAATACAATGTCGCGGTTTTTTTCTTTTATTCTTAATCCGCCCTGTTTATGATATTGCCGAAGTGCTTGTTTATTTTTAAGCAGGAGGATGACGGGTTGTTTGGCACGATATAAATAAGTCGCCAATAAGCAGCCGATGCTACCGGCACCCAGAATGCCAATGGTAACTTGGTTATGCATCAACAGCCCAAATCACTGAATGATCGACTGCATTCATTAATGCTGCGAGTGGACGACCATCTGGTAAAACTAAATCAGGTGCAATTTCAAATAAGGGCACCAGCACAAAGTAGCGCTCTGTTAATCCCGGATGTGGAATCGTTAATTTGTCGCTTTTAAGTTGAATGTTGCCATAGAGCAATAAATCTAAATCAATCACACGTGGACCCCAGCGCATTTCGCGCACTCTGCCTTGCAAATGTTCAATGCTTTGCAGCGTGGTGAGTAAACGTTCTGGACTGAGTGAAGTTTCAATTTGGAGCACAGCATTGATACAATCTGGTTGTGCAACTGGCCCAAATGCTTTATTGAGATAATATTTAGACACGGTTTTGATATGACAATCGGGTTGACTCCTTATACACTCAATTGCTTTGCTTACTTGTGCACTGGGATTTTGTAAGTTACTGCCGATGCCAATATATGCTGTAGTATTCATTGTCGTTCTTGCGGTATACTTTTTTTCTTTTTAAATCGTTTGCGTTTACGAATTTTTTGCCCTGGAAATTCAGCGAGTAGCTCAGCATGTTGTTCCACCGGTGCCGTTTGAAATTTTTCCCAAAAATGCGCGAGTTTTTTTAATTCATCCGCTTGCTTTTGGTAGTGCACTTGCAATGCAGGTGTCAGGCGTTTATTACTGGCAAGTGTTTGTGCAATTTTGGCACGTAATAAAAGAAAATCAAAACTCGCGCGAAATGCACGCAGCTCTAATAAAATTGCAGCTTTCATTGGTTTGATATTGGCAAGACGAAATTGCATATGCCAAATATCTTGCGTAAATGTTGCAATACGAATAGGTAAAGTGGTTTGTTGTCTTTGTTTATTTAAAATTTCTTTAGCGATTTGCGCAATTTCATGCAGATGAAAGTTTTTTCGATCATGGTGGTGTGCTAATAAACGTTGTTCAAATGGATACCATAGAAATGCGGCAATAAAAAATGCACTGGTAATGCGCTGATGTTGTGCCAATCGGTCATCTGTATCCTGGCATGTTTGTTTGAGTAAGGTTAATATTTGCGCATGGTGTTCCGGTTTTTGTAAATAATCCCAAGGTTGTTGAAAGAGCCATTGCAGCAAATGGTATTCAGAGAGTAAATGTAAACTTTCTAGTGCATGACCCGTTAAAAATAATTTGCGCATTTCTTCAAACAAACGTGCGGGTGAAACATTTGCTAATAAGGGTGCTAATGAACGCATGTGTTTGGCAGTTTCTTTTTCGATTTGAAAACCTTTGGCAGCAAATCGAGCGGCGCGTAATAAACGTACTGGATCTTCACGATAACGTTGCGTTGGCGAACCAATTAAACGCAGTGTACGCGTGCGCAGATCGGCATAGCCACCCACATAATCGAGCAGGTTCTGCGTTGCTGGATCGTAGTAGAGCGCATTAATGGTAAAATCGCGGCGCAAAGCATCTTCTTCAATGGTGCCGAATACATTGTCGCGAACAATCATTCCTTCTTTGCTGCTGGCCGCATGGCTTTCATGGTGGGCCTCGGTATGGCCGGCACGGAAGGTTGCCACCTCAATAATTTCCCGGCCAAAGTAAATATGGATGAGGCGGAAGCGTCGGCCAATAATACGGCTATTGCGAAAAAGTCTGCGCACTTCTTCTGGGGTAGCATCGGTGGCAATATCAAAGTCTTTGGGTTTCAATCCACTTAATACGTCGCGTATGCCACCGCCAACGATATAAGCTTTGAATCCTGCATCCGCTAAGGTATAGATAATATCTAGCGCGTGTGGATGGATGGCGCGAATATCGAGCTGATGATCTTGATGTGGAATCAAGATTAATTGGGGACGTTTAACGGTCCGCGACTTTGGATTGTACGCTTTAAGCAACCGTTTTGCTGCTTGGATAACTCTTTTCACCAAAATTCCTAAATACGCTACTCCTGAAGATAAAGCGTATAATATCACATCGTTACCAGAACGCATCGAGAAGATTGCATTCTCTATGGATTTGGTGAATTATCCTATGCTTTCTACTGCTCCCTTCGTCTAGTGGCCTAGGACACCACCCTCTCACGGTGGGGACAGGGGTTCGAGTCCCCTAGGGAGCGCCATGTTCGTTAATATTTATGTCATACTTTTTCATCATACGGTACAGCGTGACCCGAGAAGTGCCTAACTCATGCGCCGCTTGTGCCACGTTATCGCCATGAAAACGCAGTGCGGCCAAAATAATCTCTTTTTCCGCTTGTGCCCGCGCTTGTCCCAGATTTAATATCTGCCGATTTGATTGGCGACGCTCTAAGCCTAAATCCAGGGGACAAATTAATCTCTTTTCGCACATGATCAGAGCACTGCGAATGCGATTTTCCAGTTCACGTACATTACCTGGCCAAGAATGATTTTTCATGACTTGATAAGCGGCTTTACTAAAACCTTTGACGCAAGCATTCTTTTCTTTACTGTAGTGATTAAAAAAATATTCTGCCAATGGTTCAATATCTTCAATATGCGCGCGCAAGGGCGGTGTATGAATGGTTAATACATGTACCCGATAATACAAATCTTCACGGAATTTTCCTTGTCGCACTGATTCTGCCAAATTAACATTTGTTGCCGCAATAATGCGTACATCAACAGGCCTGTCGATGTGATCTCCTAAACGTCGTATGGTTTTTTCTTGCAAAAATCTAAGTAAATTAACTTGTAATTCGTTTGTCAGTTCGCCAATTTCATCTAAAAATAAAGTGCCACCATGTGCTGACTCAATACAACCAATTTTTCGCGCATAGGCACCTGTAAATGCCCCCTTTTCATACCCAAAAAGTTCAGATTGAATTAAATTTTCTGGCAGTGCACCACAATTAATTGCAATAAATGGTTCTTTGTTGCGTGATGAATGTTCGTGAATTGCAAGCGCAGATAATTCTTTGCCGGTGCCACTTTCACCGGTAATCAATACCGGTGCATCAACTGAAGCGACTTTTTGTATATTTTTAAATAATTCCTGCATAATGGCTGTTTTGCCGACAAGCATCATTTTTTTATTCGCTAAGTCACTTGCTTGCCAAGGTGTAAAATGGACATGATTTAAATGCGCAATACCGGCAGCATGTTCCACCGTAAGCAATAATCGTTCTGGATCAACTGGTAAGGTGTGATAATCGTAAATATTGCCGCTGAGTTGTGCACATATCTGTGGGTTATTAAGTAATTCTGGTGCAATGATTGCAATCCATTCAATCGGTGAAGGTGAGCGCGGAAATAATTCTGGACTGCGGCGATCATTGACAGACAGCAATTGGTCGGGCAGAACAATTAAGCCCACTGGAAATTCAGTTTGTTCTAGTATGCTTTGTGCGTTTTGCAGGCTTTGGGTCTGTTTTACTTTCCAGCCCGCATTGGCAAGATTAGCCAACAAAGGTTGTAGGTAACCTGTTGAATCTACTACCAGTAGCTCATGATCCATACGGCCCCCCACGTATTTGAAAGATTAATATAGATAAAGTATAGCAAGCATTTTGAGAGATGAGATTTTGTAAGTTTTTGTAGCCTCGATGGAGCGTAAGCGGAATCGAGGATCTTTTGTTGTAACGCGGACAAAGCGTAGCGTGTCCGCGCTCCGAAGAGAGAAAGATACTTAGGTATTTTTTGAGCTCTATGATTGTCCCGGCCAGAGACTGGCCGGGATAGTGAAGCAAATCAATTAATGAATATGAACGCTTGCATTCGAAATTGAAACAGAGTTGCCTTGCATAAAGCCAGAACCAGCACCAATGTTTACATTTTGAATACCTGAAGCACCATCAAAAGCAAATTGATTAATGCTCGAGTCGTTCTTACTGCAATTGGTCGTTTCTTTTAAACCACTAATGCTTTGCGTATCATAAGCGGTACTGTTAGCAACCACACCGTTACCTTCAGCTAAAGCAACATCATTTGCTTGTTCAAATGAAGTGCCGGAACCGATGTTTACATTTGCAATACCATTATAAGAATCAAAATCTGAACTATTTGGGCCACCCATAGATGAAGTATTATTTGTGTGGTCATCATTGATCGTGATATTTGGTCCTATATGTTGGTATAAGAATGTTTCTGCATCTAATGAAGCATTGGCACCATTGGGATTGCTTAAAGATGCAATAGACACTTTATTGTCTTGAGCAAAACCAGTACCGGCACCTACGTTTACATTTGCTATACCTGATGATTCTTGAAATGATTGAAAAATTGTAGCAGTATTATTTTGGTCATAATTATAAAACATATTACCATTTAGATCTTGTTTAGCATCGGTTACGGCAATAGCTTGTTGGTTAACATTAATACGACCATAAATATCAACACAGCTGCTGATATTAAATAAAGCATTCGTTACATCTTTTTTTGATAAATCAACTTTAGCATCATTATCAAAGTTATTGGTTACTTTTTCAGAATAAGGATTACTACCATAATTATCCCAGGCAAGAACATTTGTGCTGAGACTCAAGGCCGCTACAGCTGCAACGACTGGAAGTAATTTAACAAATTTCATAGTTGAATCTCCTTAATTGCAATTAATCTTCGTTTACATTTGCGCCACACTTGATGACACTATATGCTGCATGCGAATGGGTGGGACGCTCTTGCCCAGGCATGCGTTTATAGAAATCCTTTTACATTTATTGTTATCTTCCCGGAATCTTTGCATTGTTTTATTTTTTATTTGTTGCAATTTTCTTTTCATCTGCATTTCTCTTCATGTATTCCTAATTAATGGACTTTGCTAATTGACTGTAATAGTATTGCTGTTTGTTGTGACGCTTGTTGCAGAGCGGCAGCGCTATTCATTTGTACTTGCATTTTAAGAGAGTTTTGTACAGTGTTATTATTGCTGTTAATGCCAATTTGTTGGGCAATACCAGTACCGGAGCTTAAGCCGATGCCGCCAATACCTGTATTAACAAGATTAAATGTATCGGTGTGACGAATAATTTGTGTAACCACACCTTGTCCAGGAATAACGAGTTGTGTTTCTAATACATCACCTGCACTCGTTGCCATGGCGACCATATTGCCACTGGTACTCGTTGTTGTGGTACCAATCGTTTGATCGGGAACGTTAGTAAAAGCGGATGAAGAGTTTGGTGTACTATTAGGGCCGAGTACATCGATTGACATATTATTGGTTAAGTTATTATTCGAACCGGCAACTTGTACGCTCTGCGTAATACCGTTTACATTGTTTATACCACCATTACCACTGTCACCAATCTGGTTATTATTGTTATTGCTTGTTGTTCCAGAACCTGGCGTAACTTGAGCAAAGGGTTGGTAAGTAAATTGTGCATTACTCGGATCTTTTAAATTTGCAGTGAAGTTAATACCAGAGGAAAGTACAGAGCCATCTTGTGCTCGCCAAATACTAATCATCTCAATGCCGAAAAATTGTACCACGCCATTGGTTACAAAACGACCACGCATCGTTCCTAAATCATTGTCAGGTACGATATTGTTTGACGCAAATATTGGATTGAAAGGATCTATTTTGGGTGAAATTTCTAATGATGATGTCGGATAAGAAGGAAGCATGCCCATGCACAAACTAATACCGATAAGGCTAAATGTTAAACCAAATTTATGATAATTTAGTTTGTTAAATTTACTTACTATGTTTTTCATGTCTGAACCTCATCTTATAGCTGGAAACTTAAAAAAACCTATTTTTAAATGGACCATAGTCAAGTTGTTGCACATTACTTGGGGCAGTTAACTGAAATAAACTATGATCGCTAACGGGTGGTTGTGGGTGTAATAAAGTCGTATTCGGGTCGAAATTTTGATTCATCACCACCAATAAAATATTGTTCCAACTTTTCGCAAAATCTTCTTTATTCATCGCACGATTACCTAATGCTGGATCTGCTATAAAGACTGTGTCACCATCTAGTTTTTCGAGTACGACAAAATGTTTGTAACCTTTAATATCAAGTAAAACGATCGCTGGCACACGTAGCTTTGCAAGTTGGTCAACTGTAATTCGATAACCATTAGCAGAGTAGCCATGTGCATTAACATATTTCTTTATATCTAGAAGTGAAAAACCATATTTGCGAATTTTGGCTGCGTCACCATAGGTGAGTAATCCTTTTAATACGCTGGTTTCCGTAACAGGTTCATGAAAACCATATTTTAATAATGTTGCCAATGCTGCTGCACCGCAACTAAAATCAAATGATTGGGGGATCATGTTAGTAAACTTTAATTCGCGCACACTTTTAACAGGCATATCAATTGTGGACATCCCAGGAACTATGCCGCCAAATTGCACCGCTTGTGTGTTTGGCGATATCAGTGTGCATACCGCTATCGTTAGTGCACTCAATAACTTTGATGAATGTGCTAATGATTTCCTGAACTTCCACTTCATGATCTGATCCTCCAATTTTGGCCGCTTCGATAAATTCCCGGCCAGTGAACTGGCCGGGATATTGAAGTATCACAATCCATTAATGAATGTTGACGCTTGCGTTAGATATTGCAACTGAGTTGCCTTGCATAAATGCAGAGCCTGCACCAACGTTAACATTTTGGATACCAGCAGCATGGTTGAATGATGTGCCATTGATACCAGCTTGGTTCGTATTGCAGCTGTCTGTTTCTTTTAAGCCACTGATGCTTTGTGTGTCGTAAGCAGTACTGTTGGCAACAATGCCACAACCTTCAGCTAAAGCAACATCATTTGATTGTTCAAATGATGTACCTGAACCAACGTTTACATCAGCAATACCATTGTAGAAACCGAATGCACCATTATTGATATTGGCTTGGTTATGTGTGCTTTCATCATTTATGGTTATATTTGGGCCAATGTGCTGATATAAAAATGTTTCAGCATCCAAAGAAGCAGCAGAATTGTATGAATTGCTTAAAGAGGCAATAGACACTTTATTATCTTGAGCATAACCTGAACCTGTGCCCACGTTAACATCAGCAACACCTGAAGCATTAACAAAAGAATTATCAATATCTGCATTATTATAAAGGTCATAATTTCCAAACCAGTTGCCATTCAGATCTTGTTTAGCATCGGTTACCGCAATTGCTTGTTGGTTAACATTAATGTTACCGTAGATATCGATGCAGCTGCTGATATTAAATATAGCATTTGTTTTATCTGTTTTAGATAAATCGACTTTAGCGTCGTTATCAAAGTTATTGGTTACTTTTTCAGAATATGGGTTACTACCATAGTCTCCTGTAGCCAATGCACCTGTGCTTACACTCAAAGCAGCGACAGCTGCAACTACTGGAAGTAATTTAACAAGTTTCATAATGAGTCTCCTTGATTGCAATTAATATTAATTACCTAATTGCGTTACTATTTACTTTCTACACGCAACGCAAAGTTATTGGCAGTACTGTTATCGACACCTGCAGCTTGATTGAGTTGTACGACGCCACTGGTTTGTTCAAAAGCAGTGTTAGAAACGCCAACCCATTGGTCACTATTTGTGTCAGCTTGATTTCCTGCCGATTGTGATACGGTATAGGCGAGTAAATTATCGGTTACCGTAGCACCTTGGACACCAAAACCAATCGCTATTTGATTGGCTTGGCTATTAGCCAGACCGCTGGCCTGGTTAATGGCGATGATCCCTGAAATTCCAGAGAACGCATTGTCACCGATGTATGCAGCTGAAAACATCGGGATGTTAATACTGGTATTGGGAATATTTTGTATGGTGACATTTTCTGCAAGACTCAAACCATTTGGGTTATAACTAATAACGGTGCTGTTGCTTTGTAAATTAAAATCACCGGCATTGATGTTGACATTTGTTAAGCCGCTTGCACCACTGAATGCACCCGTGTCAATTGTATTGATGTTCGTTAAACTAAATTGATTCGAATTCATGGAATATAAATTATCCCAAGGATTATCAGCTTGCGCATTGGCTGTAACCAATAACCCAATGATTAAAAGGATGCGGTAAAATGATTTTTTCATCTTACTATTTCCTTGTTTAGTAGGGTGAGCGAAACCACCATGATGTTTTTTATGTGAAATTTTTAGCAACTGCCGGAGTTTTTCTACCAGCACTAAACTGGGATGACATTTTGTCTGGGCGTTTTTTGTTCCATCCCAGAATAGTTGGGTCATCTTATTCACTCGCTGTTGCAGTTGCTCGTTCATGGTGGTTGCTCACAAGGTTGTTGTTAACTTATGTATTGCAATTGCGATGCCAACTTTGTAACTCATTGATAAATATGAAAAATATCGAAAGTATGCGTCCAAGAACGATTGGGATGTGTAAAGCTTTGGTAACAGGTTTCGATGGAGGGGCAAGTTTAAATCGCCGAGTACTGGAAAAATGCTTATTTTTTAGGGGGTTAAACAATATGTAACGATATTGAAACGTTTCCCTCTCATCCGGCTATTGCCGCCTTCTCCTGCAATCGGGAGAATGTGGCAATAGCCGGATGAGGGGAATTTTCCATGATTGTTTAGCTTAGCGAAGTGTGCAAGCGTTATGGCTACCAGGCAGACATGATTCAAGGGTGTATCAAGAATGAAAAAGTGATTCT
>CAYSGV010000082.1:0-10285 GCA_964430685.1 uncultured Gammaproteobacteria bacterium | reverse complement strand
TACATCTGCTAGTATACCCAATAAAACATAGGGCCATACTCTTCTCTTTGCAGCAGGTGGTTGTAGTGCTTGATCAACAACAGGGACTATTTCATCCAGTAATGATGTTGATTGACGATCTGGTTTAGCTAGATGTACACGTTCATGATAGTTGTCTAAATCATCTAGCAAGCGCCTGACGTTTGGTGAATGTTCATCAAAGGGTTTGATTGCAGGCAAACCAATTATACCTTCTTCATTAATTAAGTTGAAAAATTCTGTTATGACTACACTCGTCTGATTAGTTTCTGGCAAGTTCCAGACAACATATTCTATGCCGCCTGTTGTTACAGATTGTTCATATTTATTGAAAAAATCCTGCTTCCCAAAACGCCGCAGATGTGCTATCCAAAGCGTATGCAATCTTCGTGGAATGGTTACCATCAAATATTGATTGGCGTGAAGGTACTGCGGCGCATTGTCCCAATCGTTTGCATACATCAAGTTAAGCACGCGATCTCTAAGCGGAAGATCATTATCTTCTGCACTGCATTCTTCGCTAGTGCGACGTTTAGCGTTTGCATCTTTATAATACGTACCAGTTAAAATTCTATAGTCCACTATTGCTGGATTTTTTCTAGAGTCGTGACTCAGTACATTAAATGAAATATCAATTTCATATTTTTCGCCGTCAATGATTACGTAATAGCGCATTGAAAATACCTCATTCTAAAATTACTGAAGGTTCTATAATTCAATTTCTGATTTTAACGTTGATTTCTTAAGGTTTTCTTAAGAGTACTGATGAATTGGATTTGCCTTGGGGGTTATAGCCAATGAAGAATTCTCTAGCGTTAGCGCCTGCGCCAGACGCGCAGTACATTTTTGACATTACGTACGCGACGCAGGACATGTGCTAAATGTTTGCGGTCTTTGACGGATAATACAACGGAGATACGCGTGCATTGTTCGGCTTTTTCGGTGAGATTAATATCTTCAATGTTCGCTTCAGCATCCGCTATGGCCGCGGCTAATTTAGCTAAAGCGCCGCGTTGATTGGAAACTTCAGTTAAGATTTCCACTTTAAATTCGCCTTCATTGGGCTCAGCCCAACAAGCAGGAATACTTTGTTGAAAATATGTTGGTGTTTGCTCAAGTTTCGGGCACTGTTCCGTATGCACCACTATGCCGCGACCTGAATTCATTAATGCTAAGATGGGATCGCCAGGAATGGGATAACAACATTCACCAAAAGTGACCACCATGCCAGCGCTGCCTTTAATGTGTATTGGCTGTAGTTTCCCGGGTTCCAAATTTGGGTTGGCATCATTTGTTTGTTCTAGTTGACCTAATAAATGTTTGGCGACCACAAAAGCCATTTGATTGCCCAAGCCTATTGCTTCAAAAAGATCATCCGTTGATTCATAGGCGAGTTCTTGCGCAATGTCTTGCAAACGATTATTCGGCAAATCATCTAAATTTTTTGAAAACGAGCTCATTGCTTTATTGAGTAATTCTTGACCTAAATGAATAGAATCGCAACGTTGCTGACATTTTAAATATTGGCGAATATTGGCGCGCGCCTTGCCGCTGACAACAAAATTAAGCCAAGCTGGATTGGGTTTGGCGCCTTCAGCAGTGATAATTTCCACAGTCTGGCCGTTTGATAAAGGTGTGCTTAAGGGAGCTAAGCGGCGATCAAGTTTTGCAGCGACACACGTATTACCAATATCGGAGTGAATTGTATAAGCGAAATCAACGGCACTTGCACCTTTCGGTAATTCTAAAATTTTTCCTTTTGGCGTAAATACATATACTTCATCAGGGAAAAGATCATTTTTAACAGCATCAACAAATTCTTGTGGTGTGCCGGTATTTTTATGCATTTCTAGTAAACCATTTAACCAAGCTTGTGCACGGACGTGCGCACGATCTAATTTGCCGGTTTCACTTTTTTCTTGCCAGTGTGCAGAAATGCCAAATTCAGCAAGCTTATTCATGTTGACACTGCGAATTTGTAAATCAATGGGGATGGCATGACGATAGACGCCGCGTGTGAGCAAAGTGGTATGTAAAGCACGATAACCATTAGCTTTGGGTACAGCGATAAAGTCTTTGAAACGTTCTAAACGAGGGGTAAATAAATTATGCATGACGCCTAAGACGCGATAACAGCTTTCCAGATCAGCCACGATAATCCGTAAGGGTAATTTTTCTAAAATTTCATTTACTGACATTCGCTTATCGCGCATTTTTTTGTAAATGCTGTATAAATGTCGTTTTCGCCATTCAAAAGAGTGAACTTGAATGCGATGCTTTTGCAAACGTGCAATAATAATTTCTGTTAATTTTTGTTCAATTTGCCGAAAAGCTTTTTCACGTTCGGTAACGGAAGCTTTTAATACGCGATAGCGCATGGGATATAGCGCAGCAAAACCTAAATCTTCAAATTCGGTATAGATGCCATGCATGCCTAGGCGATTGGCTATGGGGGCATAAATTTCTAAAGTTTCTCTGCCTTTCAAGCGGCGTTTCTCTGGGGCAAGTGCTGAAATAGTGCGCATATTATGTAAGCGGTCGGCAAGTTTAACGAGAATGACACGAATATCGCGCCCCATTGCCATGATCATTTTGCAAAAATTTTCTGCTTCAGCTTCCGCACGTGAGCCAAATTCCATTTGGGTTAATTTACTGACTCCATCAACAATACCAGCAACCTCCATGCCAAATTGCGTTTGTAAATCAGATTTATCAATCAGGGTATCTTCAATGACGTCATGCAACAAAGCGGCCATGATGCATTGAGAATCTAATCTTAATTCAGCTAAGGTAATTGCTGCAGAGATGGGATGAGTGATATAGGGTTCGCCACTGATGCGATATTGACCGGTATGAGCTTGTTTTGCGAAAATATAAGCCTTATTGACAGACTCAATTTGATCTTCCGGCATATATTTTGTGAGCTCGAAATACAAAGGCATAAAATCATCCGGGATTACCTTTGCTTCGTTTACAGTAACCGCTTTCATAGTATCTCGCCGCTTTTTACCACCCTTAATTGTAGTATATACCTATTTTGTCCATAGATGCGAATGTTAGGCATAGGATAGGCAGAAAATCGCGACGATGATACCTGGAAGGCAGTGGTTTGCTGCGTGGGGATTATTGCTGCGTTGTTTCTTCGGCTTGCACTTGATGGTTATGCAACAATGAGCCAACATCAATGCCTGCTTCAATTTCGCGCAGCGAGATGACTGTGGCCTTATCGTTTTCTGGTAAAACTTGAGGATCATCACCATAAAGTGCAATGCGTCGTGCGCGTTCGGAAGCTACCAGTACCAGATCAAAGCGATTGGGCACTTGTAATAAGCAATTTTCGATTGTGACGCGGGCCATTTTCTACCTCTATCTATACATTTATTTAAGAATCGGTTCAGTCATTTAGTTGTTCACTGCTAGTAGTTTAATCTTTTACGATGATTGTGCCAACAATGTTGTGATGATTTGTTGGTGAATTTGGCTGGCGTGGGGGTTAGCGAGGCGTTTGGCTGTGATAATGGCTTGCAATTCGAAGGCAGCTTTATCAAATTGGTCGTTAATGATTAGGTAATCAAATTCTTGATAATGCATCATTTCTGCATGAGCAGCTTGCAATCGTTGGGTGATGGTGTCGAGACTGTCTTGGGCGCGTGCTAGCAGCCGACTGCGTAAAGCCTCGGTAGAGGGGGGTAAAATAAAGACGGTGGTGGTATTGGGCATCTCTTGCCGTATCTGTGCGGCGCCTTGCCAGTCGATTTCTAAAATAACATCAAAACCTTGTTCGAGTGTATTCATCACAAAGGCTTTAGAGGTCCCATAATAATGGCCATGCACGAGTGCCGATTCTAAAAACGCACCTTCCTTTTGCATCTTGGTGAAAGGTTCTTTTTCAATAAAATAATAGTTAATTCCATCTTGTTCTTTGGGGCGCATGCTGCGCGTCGTATGCGAAATAGAAATGCGCACTTGTGCATCATTTGCTGCCACACGATGCACCAGACTGGTTTTGCCTGCACCGGATGGCGCAGAAACAACATATAAAGTTCCGAGTATCATTTATAATTCCTAGGATAAAGCCTATTCAATATTTTGAACTTGTTCGCGCATTTGCTCAATAATGACTTTACACTCAAGTGCAAGATAAGTCATTTCTTGGTCCATTGATTTGGCGGATAGGGTATTGGCTTCGCGATTCAATTCTTGCAACAAGAAATCTAAGCGTCTGCCGACAGCGTAGTCTTGTTTTAAAGTACGAATCACTTCTTGGCAATGTGCTTGCAGACGGCTGATTTCTTCAGCAACATCATATTTTTGTGCACTTAATACTATTTCTTGTTCGAGACGTTGTTCATCAAGTTGAACTTGTAATTCATGAAATCGAAGCAATAATTTTTCACGAAATTTTTGTATAGTGTGTGGCAAACGTTTTTCAATTTGATCAACGTAATTTTGAATTTGTTCTAATTTTTCATGTAGAAAATTTGTTAACACCGTACCTTCGTTTTGTCGTGTTTGTAAGAGTTGTGTTAATGTGTGTTGAAAGAGTTCCAATATGCGATCGGTATCTTGATTATTTTCTTTTAAATGGTTTTGTAACACACCTGGATAATTGAGAAAATCAAAAGGATTAATGACGCTGGGTTGGTTCATTTTATTGGCGATATTTTGTGAAAATGCAACCAATGTTTCGAGCAATGGTTCATTGGTGGCCAGTGTAGTGTTTTGTTGTGGATTAGGTAACCATTTCAAATAAACTTCAATTTTACCACGCGTGATTTTTGTTTTGGTCAGCATGCGCAACTGTGGTTCTAAGAGACGTAAGCTTTCCGGCAAATGGAAGCTTAATTCTAAGTAACGGTGATTGAGACTACGTATTTCCCAAAGTAGCTGGCCTGACTCACTGGGTTGGCTTAGCCGTGCAAAGCCAGTCATACTTTGTACCATAATTGCAATCTCCAAAATGAATGTGTCCGCCATTGTATCCATTTCCTAGGTTAAAAGGCTATACTGCGGTTTTCATCGCTCATTGCCAAACAGGAGAATAAAAATATGCGATCCAGTCAAAGAGAGCCCATGCAGATCCGCGATGTGCAACTCATCAGACACTATACAAAATATGCAGAAGGTTCCGTATTGTCTTGTTTTGGCGATACCAAAGTATTATGCAACGTCAGCATCACTGAAGGTGTGCCGCGTTTTTTGAAAGGGATGGAACAGGGTTGGCTGACAGCAGAATACAGCATGTTGCCACGCGCCACACACAGCCGTACGGAACGTGAAGCATCGCGCGGTAAACAAGGTGGCCGTACCTTAGAAATATCCAGGTTAATTGGACGATCATTGCGTAATATGGTGAATTTAAAAGCTTTACCAGAACTAACACTTTCCATTGATTGTGATGTAATTCAAGCCGACGGCGGTACGCGAACGGCTGCAATTACCGGGAGCGCGGTTGCATTAGTGGATGCCATCGAAAAGGTGACGAATCAGTATAAAATTGCACAAAACCCGCTACGTCATATGGTTGCTGCCGTTTCGGTTGGACTCTATCAAGGTGTACCAGTGGTCGATTTAGATTACACTGAAGATTCAAATGCAGATGCGGATATGAATGTGGTGATGAATGAGTTTGGTGAATTTATTGAAATTCAAGGTACAGCAGAGGGACGCTCTTTCCATAAAGAAGAATTGGACCGTTTGTTGGATCTCGCCTCGGACGCAATTCATGAACTGATTGCGTTGCAGAAAAATGCCTTGGCAAAGCAAACTTAATGCACTAGCGCATATAAAATATCATCCTAAATTCGCCAGTTGGATCACATCAACGTTCTCATTTTCTCAGCGTATTCGATGATAAGCGGGGCGTGATCCGAGAACCGCTGCGCCTTATAAATTTCAGTATTTTGGACATAAGGGCTTAAGTTTGGCGAAATGATTTGATAATCAATACGCCAACCGACGTTGTTTTCATATGCACGTCCACGATTGGACCACCACGTGTATTGGTCGGGTTGTTGATTGATGAGACGAAAAGCATCCACATAACCTACTTCATCAAACACAGTGCTCAACCAAGCGCGTTCTTCTGGTAAAAAGCCGGAATTCTTTTGATTTGCACGCCAGTTTTTTAAATCAATCGGTTTATGCGCAATATTCCAATCACCGCAAATGATATATTCACGTGTTTGTTTAATTTGTTTTTTGAGTAGAGAGAGATAATGCGCCAAACAATCAAATTTGATTTGTTGTCTGATTTCACCACTTGACCCTGATGGTAAATAAAGCGAGATGAAGCTTAAGTTTGCGTAATCGATTTGCAGGTAACGCCCTTCATGGTGAAAAATGTGGAAATCGGGTTCGGTGACTACCTGTAAGGGTTTTTGTTTGCATAATATGCCAACGCCACTATAGCCCGGTTTCTGTGCATCGAAATAATAACAATGATAATCATCTGGAAAGAATTCTTTATGGTGTGCATGCACAGAATTCAGATGCGCGCGCGTTTCTTGTAGACAGATCACATCAAATTGTTGTTGCAATACCCAGGTAAAAAAACCCTTTTGCGCCGCACTCCGAATACCGTTAAGATTGACTGTTACAATACGCATACATTCTCCACTAATATCGAGGACTATAATGATGTCTTTATTACAAAACCAGGAAAAAAATGATTTTATTGAATTAGCACTGCGCTATTCTGCTTTACGTTTTGGGGAGTTTACCCTGAAATCTGGTCGTATTAGTCCTTATTTTTTCAATTGCGGCTTATTTAATACAGGTAGTGGGTTAGCCCAAATAGGTAAACTCTATTCACAATCCCTTGTGGCGTCGCAATTCAAATTCGACCAATTATTTGGCCCGGCTTATAAAGGAATCCCTCTCGTTTGCGCCACGGTAACTGCTTTGGCAAATGACTACCAACTCGATATTCCCTACAGTTTTAATCGAAAAGAAGCCAAAGACCATGGGGAAGGTGGTCATATTGTTGGGGCACCGTTGCAGGGCCGAGTAGTCATTATTGATGATGTCATCACTGCCGGTACCGCGATTAATGAATCGGCAAAAATCATTTTAGAGCAGGGTGCAACTCTAGCGGGGGTCTTGATTGCGCTAGATCGGCAAGAACGGGGCACGGCTAACCAATCGGCTATTGAAGAAATCAAGCAAAAGTATCAAATCCCGGTCAATTTTTTGATTTCGGTCAATGATTTACTGCATTACTTGCAGACAAACCAAAATTTTAAAGGTTATGAGCAAAAAATTGTTGCATATCAATCTAAATATGGCATATAGCGTTTCTTTTTTGGCCAACATCTACTATAGTATCGACTTAAATGCACATGATATTCTAAGGTGATGTTAAAATGATTACACCCATTTCAGCGGTGGGTTCGTATTCTTTACGAATATTTACATCTCTCGTTGCGGGTTACCGCTATACCAAAACTTATTCCTTTGGCGGATTGCCTTTTTATGAAGCGCCATTTGAATGGTGGAAGCAGCTGAAGAGTTCAACTCGTGCAGCCTGGCAGCTACAAAAAGCTGCCTCTCGTTTTTCGGAACAACGCAAAACAGCCATTGATGATGCAACACAACGTCAATATGTGGATTTTGTTATTTGTAGCCTGGTGGAAAAAGCATATACCGAAAACAAAAATGTGCGTGCGCAAGCATTACAAGCCGGTCAAGAGCAAAGAACCAGCGAAAAAACCGCTAAAATACTTGGCGTTACGGATGAACAAAGCGCGCGAGTACTCGTTCAACAAGAAATTGATCAAACTGCAATGGCTCGAGATATCGAAGCGGAAAGAAGCATGGCTTATAGTAAGTTACTCATCATGCTTGCTCAGCAATTCAATTATCGCCAAGGAGTCATCACCCAGCGCCATCGAGACATTGAACAGGCATTTGCGAGTCAAGAAGAAGTTGTTGCGGACAAACAAGATGCTTGTCTCGAAGATGTTTCTTTACCAAGAACCGATGCGGATGATGCATTCACTCCTGTTTATCAATCATTGGCTACAGAGCCTGCCCCAAATGCAGTTGATCCACATGTGCTTAAAGAAATTGAATTTAAGCGTACTTTAAGATGGTACAGTTTAATCACAGAAGCAAAAGTGGTTGCCTCTGAGGTCAAGCATCATCAAGTACGTTATGCATGGAACAAGCAAATCGCTATTGATGATCTTCATTTTGCGCAACAATGGTTGGCAACGATGACTGAACAGAATGAGGGAAGCATTCCAGATGATCTTCAAGCAGAACTATTAGAAAAAGCCGTTTTGTTTGCACAACATATTCGCAGTCATGTGCGTCAGATGGTTCAAAATAAACGACGTAGATTGCGTGGTAGCTGGCGGAAAATCAAAACAGGATTAGAATCGTTAACTTACCAAGAAGAATATTTCCGTAATTATTTTCGTGAACATCCTTATTTTTCATTTTATCAAGACAATTTTTTTACGGCTTCAGAATATCTCGCTAAAATTTTTACAGAAACACGCGACCATGAAATAAGCATACAGAATGAAATCAGGCAAGAAGAATTAGAAGCACATAATAATAATAAAATCTATTTTCGCAAGCTGCTAAGACAATTTCAGGTTTATGATAACCACACAGATGATGGTACACCGAGTGAATTCAATAGTACGCTTAATCAATTGCTCGTTAGAGTAACTAATTTGCGTGAGATGATGCGTATGGCTGAATGTAAACGGGAAGACGATGCCATTTGGGCGGCTTATGCATTAGGTTTACGTGGACCAGCACATGCGAAATATGTTGAGGATCGTCGCAAAAAGCGCGTTAAACGACACAAACAAATATTAACAAATCGATTGTCTGGTTTCTTTCATAAAATTGGTAGTGCGCTGACATTGTTATTTGCTCTTCCAGTGGGGTCATTTGGTTTATTTGGCGGAGCAGCTTATGGACTTTGGAAATTTAGTTCATTGGTTGCCATGGCCGAAATATTGTCGCTCGGTGCAGCGGTTTCGTTAGGCATTTTTGTTGGTGGCATTGTAATAGTAGCTGTTGCATCCTTAATTGCTCAAATGAAAATTGGTCGCAGTCCCTTTCTGGTCACTACAACAAACTTATCAGTGCTGATTTTAGGTTTTATTGGTTTTCCAGCAGTGATTGTTTTACTCAGTTTCTCCTTGGGTTTTGCGCCATCTATACTGTTTCTTGGTTTTGTTGCGGTCATGGGTATGGCGGGTTTTTTCTATGCATTGATGACAGGTCGTGGTTGGCTTAAAAAAGGGTTTGCTGAAATTGCTCGATTTTGGTCAGAGGAAGAAAATAAAATATCATTTACAGCGGCCCTACGTTATTTGTTTGTCTTTATCACTGTAGGTCTTGCAGCAGTCATGCTTGGCATAACAACTTATACGCTCACAACAACCTATATACTTGAAGCAATTGGTCACATAGGTATCACAGCTTTAACCAGTGTCTTCACCGCGACACTGCCTTGGTTGGCACCGTTTTTTGCAATCATGGCATTTGGTGTTGCGTTATGGGTGGGTGTGCCTGTATTGAACCATTTTTTACAAAAAGTGGGTTTTGTTATTAAATCTCTATTTAGTGCTGAAGGACGCGCGGCACTCTATCTTGATTTTCGCGAAGATTGGCATAATCGCGAACTTTTTTATAACATCGGTGGCTTAATTACTTCTGCTGCCTTTAGCGTACTCATCCTTGCAGAGATAGGTTATACCTTTGCACCGGTATTGGCGGGTGTTTTTGGTGCTTCGCTCGTTGCAGCAACGCCCGTTGGTTTGATGGTTGCGGCAACCGTTTTTTTCGCAATGATCTTGACTGCTTATCAATTTGATATTTGTACCTCGTTTTTAAAAGAAATTGTTTGGTATCTTGGTTTAACTAAACCGGAACCTGAGCAAAGTACGGTTAAAGTAATCGATGAGCATCAATTAGAGCGACAGATTGAAGCATCTACGCATGAACACGATCACCATTTGGCGTCTGGAATGGTGCGTGCACGAGCTGCAGTGCCGGTCACCCAAATGCCAGGATTTCAAGAATTACCCATTGACCATTATTTTCTGCCGTGGAAAAAACCGACACGATTGGAAACGTTAACGCCCGCACCTCAAACAACGACGGATGTCTATGTGCCAAGAAATCCAAAGTTGCCCTGTATGGATGCCGTGTAAGCTGCATTTTTATCTTTCGTATTGATTCTTTAGACACATTGTTTTTTTTACAAAAACTCCTTGCTTCAAATAAAAAAATTTGCGAGTAT
>CAYSGV010000081.1:0-10383 GCA_964430685.1 uncultured Gammaproteobacteria bacterium | reverse complement strand
AAGTAATCAGACATCGACCTATATTCGCGGTAGTCATACGAACGTTGGTGTTCGCGTCACTGCATTTCCTATTGCACGATTACTCTGTGAGGTTTGGGGTGGCGCATTGGTTTCAACGAGTGCCAACCGAAGCGATCAATTACCGGCGCGAACCCAAGCTGAAGTATTTGAGATCTTTCACGATGAAATTGATTATCTGGTACCAGGACAGGTGGGAGAACAGGCATCACCAACCGAAATAAGGGATATTCTAACGAATATCATAGTACGTTCTAGCTCATAACTTTTTATTTATTTGTACGCCATGGTCCGTTAAACTGAATATCCCGATTGCAAATGCGACTGAAGCATTTAGTGAAAAGGGTTAATAGGTGAGAGGGAAATGTTTATGGCTAGCGAAAAGATATTAGTGGGTCTGATTATGGGCTCAAAAAGTGATTGGGATGTTTTAAAATATTGCGCACAAACGTTACAAAAGTTAACCATTCCCTTTGAGGCAACCATTGTATCTGCTCATCGAACCCCGGACCGTCTATTTGACTATGCAGCAAACGCAAAATCGCGTGATTTAAAAATAATTATTGCTGGTGCAGGGGGGGCTGCACATTTACCTGGGATGGTAGCAGCAAAAACAAGCTTGCCAGTGTTAGGTGTACCGATCCCATTAACACATTTAAATGGTATGGATTCATTATTATCGATCGTTCAAATGCCAGCGGGCGTACCAGTAGGAACTTTAGCCATTGGCAAAGCGGGCGCCATTAACGCAGCGTTAATGGCGGCCAGTATTTTAGCTTTAAGTAATGAAGAGATTGATAAGCAATTGCAAGCTTATCGACTTAGCCAGACACAATCAGTGCTCAACGATTTAGATCCAGTTCAATTATGAAAGTTGGTATATTCGGTGCAGGACAACTGGCGCAAATGCTCGCCTTGGCAGCTTACCCGTTGGGTATACAAACCTTGTGTTTTACTCAAAATCAGCAAGACTGTGCCGGATTGGTGACTAAGCTTTTTCTTGACCAAAATCGCGCTGAAGATGTATTGCAATTTGCCAAACAAGTTGATGTCGTTACTTTTGAAAATGAAAATATTAATTGCGACATCGTGCAACAAATTGCAGAAATTTGCCCAGTATTTCCAAGTGCACAAGCATTAATGTGTGCACAAGATCGCTTATTAGAAAAAGATCTATTTACTACTTTAGAAATTCCTGTGCCACCTTATCGAGCCGTTAATTCTTTTGAAGAATTGTGTGCAGCAATTGCTGAAATTTCATATCCAGTTGTATTAAAAACACGACGATTTGGTTATGACGGTAAAGGGCAATTCGTGTTGCGTAATAATCAGGATCGTGATCAGGCTTGGCAAAAATTGCATACTCAAGCTTTGATTGTGGAAGCATTCGTTAATTTTCAATTTGAAGTATCGATCATTGCAGTTAGAGATCAATCTGGTGCCGTCAACACCTATCCATTAACCCGTAATGTGCACGAGGAAGGAATTTTGAGATTGTCTGTTGCGCCAGAGATTAATAATCATCTGCTACAACAAGCTCAGCAATATATAAATCGTCTGTTGACACATTTTGATTACGTTGGTGTGCTAGCATTGGAATTATTTTGTGTTAACACACAATTATTTGCTAATGAAATGGCGCCACGTGTACATAATTCTGGTCATTGGACTATTCAAGGTGCGCATCACAGCCAGTTTGAAAACCATATGCGCGCCATATTAGGATTACCATTAGGTGACACACAGGCAATTTGTAAAACAGCGATGTTTAATTGTATTGGGCAGGAACCTGAACTTGCGGAAATTTTAACCGTCCCTGGAGCCCATTATCAAACTTATGGCAAAGCACCTAGAGCTGCACGTAAACTTGCACACATTAATTTAACCTGTGTTGACGAAACATTATTTTCAGAACGAATAAATCAGATTCAGAATATTTTAGCACGAGGGGTAAAGACATGATGTCTGCTTTATCACTGCATCAACTGACCAAGACTTACGCCAATGGTGTGCAAGCATTAAAAGGTATCAACTTTAACGTTGCACAAGGTGATTTTTTTGCCTTACTGGGTCCAAACGGCGCAGGTAAATCAACAACCATTGGCATTGTATGTTCATTAGTCAATAAATCTGCGGGAACAGTGCGCATTTTTGATCACGATTTAGATAAGGAGCCCTTACTTGCCCGCAAATTTATAGGCATTGTGCCACAAGAATTTAATTTTAATATATTCGAAACGGTACAACAGATTTTACTTAATCAAGCAGGGTTTTATGGCGTCCCTGCAGCCATTGCACTTGAACGAAGCGAAATTTATTTAAAACAATTAGGTTTGTGGGATAAACGTAATGAGAGTGCTGGTCGGTTATCTGGGGGTATGAAAAGAAGATTACTTATTAGCCGTGCTTTAATTCATGAACCGCCTTTACTAATTTTAGATGAACCAACAGCCGGTGTGGATATCGAATTACGTCGACTTATGTGGGATTTTTTACGTGACATAAATAAGAAAGGCACGACGATTATTTTAACTACACATTATCTGGAAGAGGCTGAAAATCTCTGCCGTAATATTGCCATTATTGATGAAGGCTTACTCGTTGAAAACACGTCAATGAAAAAATTGCTACAACAATTAAATACCGAAACATTTATTTTTTATGTTAAAAACCATTTAACGCAGACGCCGATGCTAAGAGATTTTCATAGTTATTTACTTGATGAGAATACGCTGGCAGTTGAATTGAATCAGGGACAATCTTTAAATATAATCTTTGAACAATTTAGTCAGCAAAAAATTGAAGTATTGAGTATGCGTAACAAAACCAATCGCCTAGAAGAATTATTTATTAAATTGGTTGGTGCTAATAAAAAAATAGATGAATCATTAGCTGAGGATTTTGATGAAAAGTAAACGCCAATTAGATAACAGTCAAACATTGACCGCACAGCAAAAAAGTCACCTGATGCAGCAGAGCATTGCTTTTTATACAATTGTCAGGCGTGAAGTCAAACGCTTTTTTAGAATTTGGACGCAGACAATATTACCCTCAGCAATCACCATGACGCTCTATTTTGTTATCTTTGGTAATCTAATCGGCGCGCAAATTGCACCCATTCACAATTTTAATTTTATGCAATATATCGCACCTGGTTTAATTATGATGGCAGTTGTAACCAATTCCTATGCAAACGTTGTTGGATCATTTTTTGGTGCGCGCTTTCAGCGTTACATTGATGAAATATTGGTTGCTCCTGTTCCTAATTATCTCATTTTATCAGGTTATGTCATTGGTGGTGTCTTACGCGGCATGATTGTGGCTTTAGTGATTACGGGTATTGCATTGTTTTTCACGAAATTTCAGATACACAATTTATGGTTTACCATTGGTGTCGTTATTTTAGCGGCAATTTTATTTTCATTGGCAGGTTTTTGTAATGCGGTTTTTGCCAAAAAATTTGATGATATCTCTATTGTGCCGACGTTTGTGTTAACGCCATTAACTTATTTTGGTGGGGTATTTTATTCAACTTCTATGCTAAGCCCGTTTTGGCAAAAACTATCTTTATTGAACCCTATTTTGTATATCGTCAATGCGTTCCGTTATGGATTGTTGGGGATTTCGGACGTAAATGTTTATGTGTCCCTTACAATGGTTATCTTACTGATCGTTTTGTTATGGCTGTATTGTCTTTTTCTGCTCAATCGCGGTATTGGTTTGAAGGCGTAAGTATTACTGCCAGAGACGCTAGGGGCCATTTTTCTTTAGTTTAGCCTGATTTTTTATCTACAAAATCTGATTGATAGTTCAAATTTACAGAAAAATACTGATCAAAAATGCTATTTTACGTAAATTTTTGAGCAAACCGACTCAAATTGTGAGATAATGGCCTTTTTTTAGAAAGTTGTGAAAAGACAAGGGGATGATTATGCATTGAAAAGAACCACAAACAACATGAAGGAATCATATTTTGCCATGGATGCTATGGACGGTTTATGGCTAGGTAGCTTTGCGTTAAAGCAATACCTAAACTCTGTGTTTACTTATTTTCCTTGTATCTATTCTGTCTAGGTTGTCCAAACCTTACAGATTCAAAAGTATACGCAGCTCATCCAAAGTTTGCAAGAGGCAAAATAAAAATATTTATTGATTTTGTAGGAAACTAAAAATGGATGAGTTAAATGGTGCACATCAAATTGGGCGTCGATTAAAAGTTATAGGTATTCAATAAACGCAAGCAATAATGATTGTGCCATGAAGAAATCTTTGGTATTCAAATGACGAAAACTGAATTAATTGCCTCAATTGCAAAAAGACTCAACTTTGAGCTGACCACTCAACAGTTAAACACAGCGGTACGTTTAATATTAGACAATATTGTTAATGCCGTTGCCACTGGTGAGCGAGTGGAGATACGTGGACTTGGTACTTTTTCCAAGCGACTGTGGGGGCCGCGCCATGCACGCAACCCCTACACTAAAGAATCATGGATGACCGAGCCACGTGCAGCAGTACATTTTAAATCGGGAAAGCCACTACGTGACAAGGTTAATACCAAAAAACGTAAGGTTAAGGACGAAGATAAAGCTTAATTAAGCAAGTAGCTTATAAGCAACTCTTTGACTTAAATAGCTGTCGTATTCTAACATGCGAAATACGTTGGTGTAATCTCGTGATTAGCTGAGTTATTAAACTTAGTGTCTGTCCGTAGGTCACTCTTTGTAGCGCGGACTTAGGAGCGCAAGCTCCGTGTCCGCGGAAACATTGCGCGTTGGAAGCGGTACGGCGTAAGATACATTAGCATGCTAATCATGATACCTAAGTATATAATCCAATATCGTATCCATTGGTAGTGATAATGCTGTGGTCATTAAAAACAGTCTGATTTTTGCAGAAAATTTACATATTCCAGGTATTGAATTGCTCAAAAATGAGCAATACACATTGTTTTTTGGTGATGCAAAATGGCAACTTATGCACCACTTATCAAGTACAGCAAAACCTTTTTATATCGATTTTTTATCTGATGAAAATATCTATCGTAAAAAGAAATCCAATATTAGAGATGAAGCGCTTGCTAAGGCGGTTGGCCTGAAAAAGGGCTTTAGACCTCGCGTCATCGATGCCACGGCTGGTTTGGGCCGAGATGCATTTTTATTAGCTGGTTTTGGTTGTGATGTCCTCATGCTTGAACGTTCCCCACACATGGCTCTTTTGTTGTTGGATGCATTGTATCGATATAAAGTTGCTGCACCCAAAGCACTTCTCAATATAGACTGCATTTATACAAATGCTATTGAATTTCTTAAGAAACTTCCCGGTGCCGCCTATCCAGAGGTGATTGTTGTTGATCCGATGTACCCCCTTGTTAAACAAAAGGCATTAATTAAACAGCCGATGCGTATAGTGCGTGGATTGGTTGGTGATGATTTAGATGCACAGCAGTTATTCTTGCAGGCATTACAATGCGCTAAGAAGCGCGTGGTGGTCAAACGACCAAAGCAAGCCGCCTATTTAGGCGAACGTCCAGCAAATTTTAGTATCACCAGCCAGCAACATCGCTTCGATGTATATTTAACCTAGTTGAGCCGCTGACCACTTTCTGCTTATACTTCGCGATTATAAAAATATTGCTGCCACTAGGAGCGTGATCATGAAACTTTGGCCTTTTCGAGCAGAAACAAAAGATTTGTCTGAGGTTACTGATCTCGTGTCTACTGCATCAAAATTAACCATTAGTCTGGTTAATTATAATGCCGATGTACTTGTTGAAATTGATGATATTGATCCGGCTGATTGTACTACTTATCTCAAACAAGACTTGTTTACCTGGATCCATGTACAAGGCCAACCCAAACCTTCAGTATTAAGAGAACTCGGTGAGTTGTTTAACCTCCATCCACTGGCATTAGAAGATGTTATCAATATTGGCGAGCGCTCTAAAACTGAAACCTATGGCAATCAAATTGTTGTTATTTTGGGTATGCCCATCAAGCGCGGGCTTAAAATTGTAAATGAACAAGTGACCTTATTTTTGGGAGAAAACTTTCTCGTTAGTATTCATAATGGTGCAGATAATCCATTTAAAGCCGTGCACCGACGTTTAACTTCGGCCCGATCCGTTTTACGACAACGTCCTATTGATTATTTACTATATGTTCTTGTTGATGTGATTATTGATCATATATTCCCATTTCTTGAGGAATTTCAAGAAGAAATTGAAACGGTTGAGAGAGAATTACAAGGTCGAGACAACGTAAAAACATTTTACACGCTCTATTTCATTAAAAGAGAACTACTTATTTTTCGTTTGAAATTACGTCCTCAACGCGAAACATTACGTCTACTTATGCGTGACACCAGTGGCTTATTAAAAAAAGAAACGCTTATTTACTTAAGGGATTGTCATGACCATATGATTCGCTTGGTCGATGTAATGGAAATTTATCACGATATGATAACCAATATGCTTGATGTACAGTTAACTTTGGCTAATGAAGTACAACGTAAAACCTCAGTCATCGCTAATATTATTGCTGTATTAACCTGCATTACTGGCGTCTATGGTATGAATATATTCATTCCTGAAGCAACTTCACGATTCAGCTATTTATTAGTCTTAATACTAATGCTCGGTGCGGGCTTTGCGTTAACGTACTACTTCCGCCGCCATCGATGGATTTAGTGTGTTCTTTGTAGCGCGGACTTAGGAGCGCATGCTCCGTCTCCGCGGACGAGGTTGGCTAGTTGTCGGGAGCGCAGTGGTAGTACGGCTACTAGCGCGGGATTATCCACTTCCACGCTATCCTCGTGCGAAGGCTGCATGATAATAGTGAAAGAAAATAAGATATATGGCAGCCGCAAACACGACGATCCAGAATGAATCTTTCTTACAGAGATGATAGTTTGTTTCTGATCAGATGTGATCCCTTCTTCCTCTAAAAGTGGGAGAAGGGATCAGCCAAGATGGAAGTTACTATGCAGACTCAGGTGGTCTAGCTGCTCCAGCGCCGCCCTGTTGTGGACCGCCTGGTTTTTTATGGCGATTACGTTTGGCTAAGCGCGAAAGATGGTGCGCATTTTGTTCTGATAAGTCTTTAATATCAGAAAGCGTATCATTGATGCGGAAAAATAGAATAAATATTTCGCAAAAAATACGCAAAATAATAGGCCCGATGAGCAATACTTTTAAAAATTGGAGATATTCAGCTTGAAATAGATCGGAAAGAGCAGTCATGACGACGAGCACTAAACCTACCCAAAATAAGAATTGAATTAACCACGGGGTCAGCATCGAGTGAAAAAAGAAAAAATCCTTCCAGCATTTACAGTCACGAAACTTAGACATCAAATTAGTTACCATGCATTCCTCCATGTATTGCAAAATCAATTAAGAGCGTTTCAGATAGTGCTCAAGTATCTTTAGAATAGACCTTCGGCGTGAACTTAAGCGCCACCCTCTACTCTTTTGTCTATCCCAGACTTTAAGAGATGGGATTAAACAACGACATCTAATTTTTAAACGATGTTTCGTCATTTGTAAAATATTATCTGTCTATTTCATGATTTTTTTTCTTGTCATGCCTATAAAATTGGTTAAACTAGCCAAAATTGTGCTTCCGCGACAACTTTATTGAAGGGTGGTGTAAGCGGTCACTCTTTGTAGCGTTTCCTCCTCGGCATGAGCAACCCCGTAACAGTGGGGACAGGTTGTGCCCGCACTGTGAAAGAATTTTTTTCTGCCGCGTGATGATTGCGAGAAGTATAGACCGAGGACTTTTTGTCTCTTGTCTGAAGGGGGTGTTGACTTAATTTTTTAGAAGCACCTTGAATTTCAAAAAATGAGTGAAGCACTTGCTTTATAGGGACGACAGGTATGTTTTTTTCGAATAATAAAATGGTAACGTGCCAATTACACAAGCGTGTAGATTATATGAATAGGCATTTGAAAGCGTATAAAAGTTTATTTTTCATTTTCATCATGTTCTTCATGGCAGCGTTCGGTGCAGCACAGGCTGCCCCCAATCAACCTGCTGCCAATGAACAACCGATTCCTTATCCCCAAGTTAACTATAAAAGCGGTTTTCCTATTGACCAGATTAAGAAAGGTGAATATTTAGCAAAAGCGGGTGATTGTATTGCCTGTCATACGAATGTAACTCCAAATGGTTTTGGGCCGATCTTTGCCGGGGGTTTACCCTTTAAAACACCTTTCGGCACATTCTTTTCGCAAAATATTACACCGGATAAAGAAACCGGTATTGGTTCTTGGACTGAAGCACAATTTATACGTACCATGCATTACGGTGTTGGTGTCCATGGTCAAAATTACTTTCCAGTTTTTCCATATGGCTCATTTAATGCTGTCACAACGGATGACCTACGTGCAATTCGCGCCTATTTAATGAGTATACCGGCCATCAAACAACCCAATAAAGAACCGGATGCCAGTTGGCCATTTAATTGGCGTTTTGGTCAATGGGGTTGGAAGTTATTGTTTTTCCACGATGAAGGCGAATTTAAACCCGATCCCAAACAAAGCGCTGATTGGAACCGCGGTGCATATCTTGTTAAAGGTTTAGGTCATTGTGGTGAATGCCATACGCCTAGAAATTTTCTTGGTGGCCTCAAACGTGCTAATGCGTTAACCGGTGCGATGGTGGAAAATTTTTACGCACCCAATATTACCAGTACGACGCTTTCAAAGCTAAAAAATGAAGAAGTTGTGAATGTGTTTACGCATGATCAGTTGTTACATAATCGTGGTAAAGTCGGTGGCCCCATGGCCGATGTGAATCGTAACAGTTTGAAATATTTAACCCCTGCTGATTTAAATGCGATGGTTGTTTATTTGAAAACCGTTAAAAGTGAAGAAAATGTAGCGGCAGCAGGCGGCGCGGTATCTGATAAAGATGCCAAATCTCTTTATAAAAAGCATTGCGCTGTTTGCCACGATGTTGGTGCGGCTGGCGCGCCTAAACTCGGCGATGGTGCGGAATGGGCTGCGCGGATCAAGTTGGGCATGGAAACGTTAAATCAAAATGCCATTGTGGGTATCAATTCAATGCCACCGATGGGTGCTTGTCCAACCTGTTCGCAAGACCAAATCCGTGCGGTGGTTAAATATATGGTGGCACAAGCGCAAGCTGCTGGAACAAGTGCAGCTGCCGCCCCAGCAGTTCCCAAGGGTTTAACCATTCAAGATGGCAAACGTATTTATGAGGCACATTGTGCTAGTTGTCATGCGCCAAATGTAGTGCAAGTCGGCTTTTTTGATGCACCTAAATTAGGTGATAAATCTCGCTGGAAGCCAATATTAGACAAAAATTTTGATGTTCTGGTCATGCATTCCGTTAAAGGCTACCGGCAAATGCCACCCAAAGGTGGATGTAGTAGTTGTAATGAGGCCGATATTAAAGCGGCAGTGAAATACATGGCGCAAGAAAGTAATACAGGTAAAGACTATTCATTGTGGTAATTAACAATATAGATGCACGTTTGTGCATGAGAAAGGAAAAGAGTATGAAGCGGTATCAGTCAATCGTTCAAAGTATTTTTTTACTATTACTATTTAGTAATCCATTTGCCGCTTTTGCTGATTACCGTCTTAATATGCCCGTCGGCGTAACGCCCATTAGTAAAGAAGTTTATGATTTACATATGCTGATATTTTGGGTGGTGGTAGTTATCGGTATTCTTGTTTTTGGTGTGATGTTTTATGCCATTGTCATGCATCGAAAATCACGTGGTTATCAAGCGGCACAATTTCATGAACATCCAGTTGTTGAAATTCTTTGGGCAATTATACCGTTACTCATATTAGTGGTTATGGCTATACCAGCATCCATCGTTCTTTTCCGTATGCAGAATACGGCTGATGCTGAGGTCAACATTAAAGTTACTGGTTATCAATGGAAATGGAAATATGAATATTTAGATGAAGGCGTTAGCTTTTTTAGTAATCTTGCTACACCAATCGACCAGATTAATAATAAAACCCAAAAAGGTGAGTGGTATTTACTGAATGTTGATCATCCATTAGTTGTTCCGGTAAACCAAAAAATACGTTTCTTAATTACCTCAAATGACGTCGTACATTCATGGTGGGTACCTGATTTTGGAATTAAAACAGATGCAATTCCAGGCTACGTCCGTGAAACTTGGGCAACGATTAAAAAACCAGGAATCTATCGTGGCCAATGCGCTGAACTCTGTGGCCAACATCATGCGTATATGCCCATTGTGGTGATTGCAATGGAAACGGCCGACTATCAAAACTGGCTTAATATGCAGAAAACAAATAAAGGTGCTGCAGCGGAAGCAAGTAAAGCGCCACCTACTACAATGACTAAAGATCAACTC
>CAYSGV010000080.1:0-10479 GCA_964430685.1 uncultured Gammaproteobacteria bacterium | reverse complement strand
CTTTTCATCACAAATTTCTAATAAGGCTGCGGCATCCTTACCCTTAAATAAGGTTTGCAAATTAATTAATTGTCCTTTTTTTGTTAGTTCTAAAATGTTTGCTTTAAGATTTTCATCAATGTCCAATAAATTGGGATTAGCAGGGGTAGGCGTATTTGCAGGTAAACTTGGATTTGATAAATTAAAATTGAATGTTGGCCCTGTTGCCGTGGGCTTATATAATACACCACTATTCGTAGCACCTGGTCCTAATATACTCGTGGTCACGTTCATCTTAGATAAGATTTTAGATAGATTAGTATCTTCCTTATTACTGGCCTCTTCAAGAGGGATAGCTTCTACACCGCCCCTTTCAACTGGCTCTCCTGTAGCTGCCAAATTTTGTTTTTTTTTGTCCATTGCTATCTCCTGTAATGAGGATTCACTTTTATTTGCTTTATCCATTTTTTCTCCTTTTGATTTTCTCCTATGAGACCTAGCCGACGGATCCGCACCATGTCAAATTGTCTCGTAATTTTACTTCTTCTTCACTACGACAAGCAAAAAATAATTGTTCTCTTCCGACATAAAGACAATGGTAGTCATCAAAATAAATGGGGGAAATCTCCTTAAGCCCTTTTAAAAAGAGGAGAAAAATCAAATCTAGTTGCTCATCGTCGTCGGTGCTTTTTAGCAAATGTCCAATAAGATTATAGAAGCGAGAGAGAACGGATAGAGCGATAAATTAAATCGTTTTCTTGGAACTCAACGTATAAAAGTTGTCCCAACATTGTAAGTACATATAGTGGCAATTCCATTTGATATCCTAATATGCGTGCTATAGTACTTCTGATGCACCAACTGTGAACTGGTATTAATTTAATAATAAGCTCTGAAAGTATAGTGTCCGATAATTTATCTTGGCTCTCTAAAAAGCACGCTGCTGGGTAATGAACCTCGTCACATTTGAATAACAAACGAATTATGATTCGAAGTGAATCTGCTGATTTCTCTTCTTGCTTTTTTGACGCGCGCACTTTAATAATTTTAACATCCTATCTGGGCATTAAACAAAGTAGTTTTCGGAGGATAACCGATAATCTCTTCAGGCTTTCCTCAATAGCTCCTACTCTATAATCATTCACTTTATTTGTGGGCAATATGATAAAAAACTTTTCTGCTATCTTTTTCTGAGTGTAATTACCTGAATTTAAGCTCGTAATTGCATTTTTAACTTATTGATATTAAAGATAATTAATCAGAGGCGCCCGTTGCAAAATGCACCACAAATCACAACTGACTCCCGCAAAATCCCACCGGATGATTCTATGCCTATGTCAGAGGCCCCCGAAGTCACGCAAGCTTATTTGAAAATACTATGAGACTGATATTAGTACCACATTCATCAACTTATTGTTTGGGGCTTGGCGGTGCTGGTGGCTTGTGACCGCTAGGCGGTGTAAGTGAAGAATCATCTGCAGCACTCCCATTTTCTGCAGAACTACTCATTGTCCTAGTCAATAAATTAAATGGGATAGATTGAGTTGTCATCCTTTGTCGTTCAGCTTCCATCTCCATGATAATTCGTTTAAAAGTATCACGTTGTTCTTCCAATGCATGAATAACATCTTGTTTTTCTCTGTATGCTCGCTCCAAAGCTTGATTACGCTGTTCTAATAAAATACATTTTTCTTCAACCGCTTGTATCGCAATCTCATTTTGTGGATCAACATTAATACTTTGTATCAATCGTTCAAGCTCATCATTTCTCTGATACAGCGATCGGTACCGTTGCATCAGTGATTGAACTTGTGCACGTAAATCATCCATATATTTTCGTCGTCCTTCTAACTGTTGTTCTTTTTCAGCAGTTGCCTGCTGTAATTCAGTTAATCTTCGCCCCCACACGGTATGAGCCAAAGTTAATAATGCAGAATTATTTTCGATCATTGCACAAACAATGGCATTTTGATTTTTCAATGCGGTACGTAATCGCATGCGGTCAAATGCGTGAAACCAACGGCCAGCGCATTCATTGATGGTATGATAGGTAACGTTTGATTGTTCTAAAAAGCGAATAAGCAATTCACAACAACGTGTGCGTAAACGCTGTACAACAGGATCACTGATTTTGTTATGGTTCGCCTCAGCTGAATAATAATGTCGAACAATTCGCCAAGCCAAGCTGATTTGTAATCCCGTTTGACGTAATTCATTGAGCGCTGACCACCCTAAATTTAGCAATGTGCCAAACCGCCATGGCCTATTATGTCCAATCAATTCACGAACATCACCTGCTTGCAAACAGATATAAATAAGTGGCGTCACTGCATTTGGCGCAAATAAATTATCTAATAATCCGTTTTGATTTAAATTACTTAAAGCAACATCGGTAAAACCACAATTCATGATATTCAAATATAACAAGCGACGGTTTTGCCGAAGGCCTGCCGCAAGTGCAAGCACACCAGCATCACCCAATTGCGAAAACCTTAAATCCATGGCACGCAAACAATCATTATTTTGTAGTCCAGTAGCCAAATGACCAGCACCTACATGGGTAATACCACTGCGACCCAAACCGACAAACTCTATCGTTTGATTGTGTTGTAACATTTCACCAAGGTATTGCGCACCAACATCACCAATGTAATTACCCCATAAATTTAATTGCTGCAGTGTGCGGTTGTGCATATTCTGGTCATTGCGTAATGCCATGCATAGTTGTTGTACGCCTACGTGTCCTATTTGTTCAGGAAATGATGGAAAAAAATGGCCATTCAAATGCAATTCTAAAAGTGTTGCATTATTACGCAGCATTGTGGCTAATGCAGTCGCACCGGCATCACCGACTGTATTCCCCTGTAAATAGATTGCTTCAACTGACCGGTTTACTTGCAAAGCTCCAGCCAACTGTAGTATCTGATTTAACGTCAGTGCGTTATAGTTCAAATTTAACCAGCGAATTGCGCATGTGGGTTGTTGCAATGCTTGACACAAAGGCGTAATGTCGACAGCACCTAAGCCTACATTAATCATCCATACAACGCGTAAGCGATTAAAAACGCCTTGCTCAGCAAGATAGTTCAAATCAGTCGTAGTCAACCGCCAACCAGCAAAATCATATTCAGTAATCGTATTACTTTCATCTGTAATTTGCTCAACAAGTTTTTGCATTGGTTATTTCCTTATTATTTCATAATATTGCATTTGGTGATGGCACTGAAGATGATGTCCCCGACGGCACACTACCTGGTACCACGACTGTTGCGGGAAGTGATGTATTGAGCGGCGGCGGTTTAATAATTGATGCAGGCGGCTGCGTCATTTGTCTTAATTCGTTTAGTAATCGCAAATCATCATCGGGCACAACTGCCGCCGCGGGTTTATGTACTGGTGGCACAATGCTGCCTTTAGGGTTTGCTGCTTGAGGATTCCCTGCCACTATAGACAAAGGACTGCCTACAGCCGATACACCATTCAATATATCTAAATTGACCAATTTCACATTCAGCAACGATTGTAACGTGTGCAATTCATCAAAAACATTAAAAATCGATCGTGCAATGTCTTGCTGTACTGCAGGATCAAATAAGCGGCGAAAACCTGCTGAAATCGTGATGGCCACTTTGGCATAAGGATCTGTGCCATTATGTTGATAAAAGGCATTGTTTATATTCGGTTTTTTGATTGGGCCAGATCTATCTTCTAATATTTTTGTACAGAGCGCATCAAAATCTTCTAATAATTTATCACAAACCGAAATATTGACTAGGCCAAGCGCAAAAGGCAACCAACCCAACGTTAAGCATGACATGTCCAGCGCTGAAAATACTCTTAGCAATTTATTATTTTGGTGTAAACCAGCATAAAGCTCTCTGATCTGCTCATGTTTCGGTCGAGCCGGATTAAAAAATGATGGCGTACCAGCACTTTGACACTGACTGATGACTTGATTTTGCCGTGGTGTTGACTCGATGGTACTATAGCCCACAGTTACACTGGTTACTAAAACGGTTAGTGCTGAACTTCCGGATGGAGCTATTGCCCCAAGGATCTTACTTTCACAATCATGTAATGTTGTTTCCACTTGTCCATCGGCGTATTCCACTGTTTCACGGTCTTGATCCAATTCCGTAATTAAATAACGTGCAATCGTATCACGCCGTTGTGTTAAATAATTCAACGTTTGCGTCATCACTCGCTTATTGGCATGCAGCTCTTCTATTTTTTTAACCATTTCAGTTAAGCAGAGTGTCCATTTACCATGTTCATCGCGCAAAAAATTTTTCAGCGGTTCACTGAGTATGGTTGGATGATTACGCAGCGCCTTCAAAAAATTGGTAATGACGCTAACCAATTCGCTACCATCAGCGCGCACATTCATTTCAGTGGACAAAGCAATGGTAAAAAAGCGCACCAGAATTTCGCGGACCAACAAAGCACCGTCTTCAATTTTTTCATTTTCTACAGCAACAGCGACTTTTGTTCGCCCATAGATGGGCTGTAAATTCCATAGGTTCACATAGTAACTACGTAAAATATAAGCAGGTGGATCGAGGGTGACATCACGCATTTCGAATGGGCAAGCAGTTGTTCCTTGCGATCGCTCAGTAATTTTTTCAGCGGCAACGCGGAATAGATATAGCCACCAACCAGAAATGTTTCTTGCCTCGCCCGCCACGAGACCGGCTTGTTGACTCTCATCCGGCTTTAAGGAGCTATTAGTCAATGCTTTTTGTAATTCGCCAAGGATTAGTTTATTAGACTCAGTCAGAGTGATGATTTTTTTGCGGATCCGAACAATATGTGGCATCTTTATTTTCCTTTTTTCGCCATTCCTTTTTGAATAAAGAACACATCTTATTCTATTTGTAACATGTTGTTTTTGCCAACGCAATGGTCAATAAGAAAAATTACCCTTTCGTATGTAAGCCCCTGAAAACCCACCGGGGGATTCATGCGTATAGACGCATGTAACCCCCCTCTAGGGCATGGTAGTTAAATCTTCCTAAATGATAGTGACTTGGGCGTTGCTATTTAATTTGCAACTGTCGGCCAAATTGCGTGGGTAAATTCGCTTCATTGTCAGCTTGATAGTCCTCCTCTTCCTCTTTCGTTTTCTTTTTTTGTTTTCGTCTCATTGAAGTCACTTGTTTATAAGCGGAGAGTACTTGAGGTGATTGTGTTTTCATAATGTCAGGTTCACCAATTGCCATCATCCGATGATTGGCTGAATGGGTACCTTCCGGCGTTGTGGGTGTTGAGGACCTTGGTGCATCAGTGACTACTTCAAGATTACGTGTAGAAATGGCAAGTCGAGGATGTTTTTCTTTATATGCGATATGATGAAGTGCAATAAGATCATCATCGTGTGATAATTTAATTTGGCAATACATTACCCACTTTAGATAATCATCTTTTGATTCGAAGTCAATTTCAATAAATTGATATTTAGTTTGTAAGCGTTTAAATTCTGCCAACAAAAAAACGGGAAAATGTTTGCGCACATTATTGTATAAAGTTTCGAAGTGATCGGTCATATGTTTTTCATTTGTAATATTACCAGAGGAATCACCTGTTTTGAAAAATCCTATGTCCTTTACACGACTGCTAAACACCTTGCCTCGAGCTTTAATAATTGCTGTGCGTAAAATAGGATTATGCCGGCAATTTGCACCTTTTTGTGTTTCTGCGACTTGTTGAATTGCTTTATTGGCTGTTGGCGACAATACCCCATGTCGGTTGATGGCAGTTTGATTGCGTCCAGGTTGTAACAGATCTTGTCTAGCAAGAGTGGTTGCTTGTGTATAAAGTTCAACTTTAGCTACTGGCGTTGGCGTTGCAAGCGCAGCTATGATGGCTTTAATATGTTTTAGCGCTTGCTGTCGAGCAAATGGTAAATCATCATCAGACTCAGAACAATTTGCGTCACTGCTTTCATCAAAAATGGGCTCGTATAATGCTAATAATTTCTCGATTTCTTCTTCGATCTCATCTGGATCAAGTGAAGGAACAAAACCACCGGTAAGCACGGGTTTAAGTGTCTCTAGAGCATCTTTTGCATGTGTATGTTTACCTTGATCCCGTTTTGCAATTGCCACTAATGCTTTGTAAAGAATGCTATCGGTCTCATCCCCGTCAACATATTCTGCATCATCCCCGATTTCTTCAAGTATTCTTTGTAAAAATTTTACAACTTCTAGTTGTGTGACGCTCAAGCCAATTAAATGTTCACAAAGAAGTAATTTTTCATCATTAGAACTAATAGGTTCATGTAGTAATAATTTTTCAGCAAACACTTGAAATATGGAAGTATCGGCATTTGCTAGAGTACAAAGACAGCCGCAAATGGTATCTTTTAAATGCTTAGACTCATGCGGGGAACAATAAACATGGCTTAAAGCTGAAATGGCTCGCTTATCCTGTACATGTTTGAGTGCAGACACAGCCCATGATCTCAATTTTTGATCAGCTGTTCGTCTGAGTAAAAGAAATACAAGTGCTTTGACATATATTTCATCCGCCATCTGTTGTTGTGTTGGAAGCGCGGGATTAGGACTGTCAATGGAGAGAATTAGTCGTTTATCATAAAAAATATGTATGGCACCCTTCTCACCAGCTTCCCAAATAAATCCTTGCAATTCATCAATTAAATCATCTGGAAATGGTAAACAATTTAAGTCAAATTCATCACCTTTGCCACGTTCATATAATTGGTACAGTGCCCACTCACGAATTAGAAATGGTGCATTCTCATCCTGTATGATGAACGCCAATAATTTTGTTTTATGACCCGTTAGAATAGTAAGATCAATGCAGCTGAAGTATGTAGTGTATAATACTGAACGATCGTTCATATTGAGATGTTTAAACAATTCAATATCCTTGAACACAACATCATAATATTCACCATCAATATACTGACTTTTAAACATACATTTTTCCCTTAACAGCTGAAGTAATGCATCATTATCCATTCAAAACTAGAGGGAGTATATGTTTAAAATCTCTACATAGTCAATGGTAATACAGTACTATCCAGCAAGCTGACGAAATCATTTTGCCTGCATAGGTTTATCGATTACCAGTAGACATAAGATTTGCAACACGGTAGGTATAACTTAGTCATCTTTATGGGTTTTAATGTTTGGTATTCTTATGTATTCATCAATTTCATATAAGAATACAGGAAAAAATATTGTGATAATGGCTATGGCGTTATGGTTTAGCTAAGACTATGACTGATAGTAAGACTGATTTTTTTAAGTGATATACATGAATCGTATAAATTATTTTGTGATGCTCGTTGTCAGCAACTAATTGGTGGCCAATTTGCGTATATTTAACAGTAGCAAACTACAAGAATTTAGCATTGAAGTAGGGTCCGATACATCGCACATGAACTGAAAAAGAATAAAGATTAAATCAATGATTAGAAGCAAACACCAGAAACTGAAAACTGAAAACTGAAAACTGAACAATATATGCTAGAACTGAGCTGGTAGGTATATTTTATATCTTAAAACTATAACTGCGTATGATTTTCGTATTTACGCGCGGTTCTGTTATATAGTGGAAGAAAATGGAGCGCCCGGAGAGATTCGAACTTCCGACCGCCTGGTTCGCGTAAATGCATTTTGAATATATTGATTTTTACACATACTTAACCAGGTCGCCCATTGCAAAATACACATCAAAACATAACAAATCACAACTCATTCCTACAAAACCCCACAAGATGATTTTGTGGTTGGGAGTTCTCCCCTGCCGTTTTGGTTAATCTTTGTATTGCCGCTGTATATACATTTATTCTCCAATTTATCTGGTAGCATGCTGGTACACAATACGCTTTGTGATAATAATTAGGTGTAAACTCGTTTAATAGCTGGCACTTATGAAAACTACTTATACAGATATTGATGCCTTCAATGCCAAAGCCAGGTTATCTCAGCTCTTACAAGAGGTGAAGCGCGAACGGCATTACAGGATTACAGCAGATGGTCAACCCATTGCTGATCTTGTGCCAAGTGAACGTGCTATTAGGCATGATGTACATGCTCCTATTGAATGGATGCGCAATATACGCAAAATAGGTGGATTACCCGCTGAAACTCTAGCTGAGTGGTAACTGATGGTAGCCGTTATAACGACAAGCATGAAAGGTATAAGGCTGCTAATTGTTCAAGTGAGCAACTAGCAGTCTTATATTTGACTCCGCATACAAATATAGTGTGATTATTACAAGCCAAGAAATTAGAATTAATATCAAAAGTAATTGCAATTCTTTGGATATAGTTAACATTATTTTGGCAGAATAGTTAAATATTGAAAATTTGAGACTAGTAAAAATATTACCTGCTAATATATATGGTAGTTAACATATTGGATTCAAACAACTATGGAAATTGAATTTACAAACGAGCAACTGGAAGTAATTAAACACGATTGTGCCAGGCATTGTGTAGTACGAGCAGGCCCTGGAACAGGCAAAAGTCTTACGGTTGTGGCATTGGCCCAGCGTATAGCGAATGAAAAAAATGATGAAAAAATAAAATTCTTAACATTTACTCGTGCAGCAACGTCAGAGTTAGCAAAAAAAATTTCATCAAGCAATAGCCTAGTAATTACACCTAGCACGATACACTCATTTGCCATGTCAATATTAATGCTTAATCAAGATTTATTGTATATTCCGTTGCCGTTGAGAATACCAAGCGAATACGAAACCAGTAAAATAATATACAAATATATAAAAAGTAAGTGTCGTATAAGAATGGACAAAATACCTAAATTAATACGGCTCATGGCTTCAAAGTGGGAATCATTAATGGTTGATCAGTCAATTGAGTTTAACTCACAAGAAAGGACCAACTTTCAAATTGCTTTTGATTCGGCAGTTAAAATATTTGGTTTCACCCTTTTGGCACAGCTGCCAGAACTGTTGAGGATGATGATAAACGAAAATGGCACGATAAAAGGGCTAGATTTGAAATTCTTAATTGTTGATGAATATCAAGATCTAAATAAATGTGAAGAGAAGTTATTAAATATTCTTCAGTCAAAAGGTATAACAATATTTGCAGTTGGTGATGAAGACCAATCTATATATTCATTTCGACATGCTCATCCTGCTGGCATCAGAAATTTTGAATCAACATTCACTCCTGCCGATAGATATGATTTAAGTATATGTCACCGCTGCCCTAATAATCTTATTCAGTGGTCACAGCACGTTATACAAAGCGATTCACAAAGATCACAAAAGCCTACACCGACGTCATTGAGTACAAACTCGGCAAGTATTCATTTGCTAAAATTTAAGGGTGAAAAATCCGAAGCAAAAGGGGTAGCAAAAATTATTGCGTATTTAATTAATAAAAAGCAATTTAAAGCTGAAGAGATACTTGTACTTACCAGAACAGATTCTAAAGATCATTTCACCAGGGGTATCAAAGAATATTTGAAAAGTAAAGAGATAGCAATTTATGATTCTAAGGAGTTTGCCAGGTCATTGGAAAGTGAAAATGTCATAAAACTTTTTGCACTATTAAGATTACTGGATAATATAAATGATTCTTTAGCCTGGGCAACATTAATACAAGGCTCTTCATTGGATGCTATTACGTATCAAGCTGATATAAATGGTATCGATTTTGCTAATGCAGTATTAAATGAGATTAATAATAATTTTCCAACTATTAGAAATAACAAAATGAAAAATCTACTTATTACAACGAAAAACCTCATCGACATATATAAAGAACAAGTAAAAAAACTAAATATTACTGAATGGGGCCGGTGGATTGTGGATAATGGCAATATAATATTATCATGTGATATATCCCCTGAATTAACAAAACTACTATTTGAAGTAGATAAACGAATTGATAACAAGAATGCAAGTCTCGGATATTACTTATCTCAGGTTGTTCCTATTTTGAAAGATTTAGCTAACGAACAACAGAATGGGGTTAGGTTTATGACCATGCAAAGCTCCAAAGGCATAACAGTACGAGCAACGTTCATTGTTGGAGTTGATAATGAATTAATTCCCAATCCATTTGGAGACTTCAATGAAGAACGAAGATTATTATATGTGGCAATGACTAGAGCTCAAGAAATACTAATATTAACCTGGGCAGGCCGCCGAAAGGGGCCACAAGCTAGATCAGGTAGATTAAATGTTTCTGGTCAGAGAAACTATAGTGTGTTTCTGCAAAATGGGCCAGTTGATTCTGAAGACGGCGATGACTTCATTAAAAATCTCAAGAACAATTTTTAATATTCTTCTAGCCTACGCATATAATAAACAGAAATAAAGTCTTTTTTTTGATCTTAAAGAAGTGGACCATTAATAATCGTCTATAATATTAATATGTAAAACTATTAGGGCATATTAGATGACAATAGGTGGCACTACTCCATCAGAAAAATATCTTACGAAACTATGTAATGATTCATTTCTTAGTTTATGGAGCTACCCCAATGTGTTCAATA
>CAYSGV010000079.1:0-10533 GCA_964430685.1 uncultured Gammaproteobacteria bacterium | reverse complement strand
TGGTACAACAGTTGTAGGCTGTGCACTGGCTACATTCGTGGGCGGAGACGTTGTTGCTGGTGAATAACCTTGCAAAGGTGGCAAATCAATTGGTGTAGCCCCACTACTTGGTTTATCACTATAAACAACATTACCACTTGCATCAAGTGAACGATAAATATTCGCCGTAGCCACGATGGGAATTAATGCAAAAACCAAACCTAAATACCAACGCATGTGAACTCCTTAATGTTTAATATAGATTCCATTCTAAATCATTCATCAATCTTCGACGATAGGAACTAACAGCTATAATATAAATCAAATTCAAGTGGATGTGGACTTGATCGCAAGCGATTAATCTCTACTTGTTTTAAACGAATATAACTTTTCAATAAATCTTGCGAAAAAACACCGCCGGCAAATAAAAAGTCACAATCATCCATTAATGCTGCTAATGCTTCTTCTAGTGAGGCAGCAACTGTTGGAATATTTTGCGCTTCTTCTGGTGGCAAATCATATAAATCTTTATCTAATGGATCACCAGGTAGGATTTTGTTTTTAATGCCATCAATTCCCGCCATCATCATCGCAGTAAAAGCAAAATATGGATTTGCGCTTGGATCAGGGAAACGCACTTCAATACGACGGCCTTGGCTTGACGATACGGGAATACGTATCGCCGCCGAGCGATTACGTGCAGAATAGGCCAACATGACCGGAGCTTCAAATCCAGGCACTAATCGTTTATAACTATTAGTGGTTGGATTGGTAAAAGCATTTATTGCACGTGCATGCTTCATGATGCCGCCCATATAATACAATGCAAGCTCTGAAAGTCCTGCATAACGGTCACCAGAAAATAAATTGCGCCCGTCTTTGGCTAATGATTGATGGCAATGCATGCCACTACCATTATCACCCAATAATGGTTTCGGCATGAACGTTGCTGTTTTCCCAAATTGCTGCGCAACATTATGCACAATATATTTGTGTTTTTGTAATTCATCTGCTTTTTTAAGCAAGCTATTGTATTTGGTCGCGACTTCATTTTGATTTGCAGTGGCCACTTCATGATGATGTGCTTCAACGGTAATTCCCATTAAGGTTAAAATTTGGCATATACGCGCACGAATGGTTTGTGCTGAATCAATGGGTAGTAATGGAAAATAACCGCCTTTTACTCTAGGTCGATGTCCCAGGTTTCCTTCCTCAAAATATTTATTCGAATTCCATGCAGCTTCATCCGAATCCAAAAAATAAAATGACTCGCCCATAGATTCACCAAAGCGCACATCATCAAAAATAAAAAATTCTGGTTCCGGCCCCATATAACAAACATCAGCAATTCCTGTTGCTTGTAAATATTGTTCCGCACGTTTTGCTAGCGAACGTGGATCACGCTCATAGGGTTGCATGGTATTGGGTTCATAAATATCACAAACTAAACTGCATGCTTTAGGATCTGAAAATGGATCGATGACAAATGTGTCTAGATCAGGCATTAATGTCATATCAGATTCATTAATTGCTTTCCATCCAAGCAATGACGAGCCATCAAATGTTTTGCCTTCAGTAATTAAATTTTCATTCAACATTTCAATGGGCAATGTTAAACGCTGTTGTCCACCGGTTAAATTGGTAAAATCTAGATGTAAAAACTCAACTTGATGTTGCTGCAGTTGTTCTTTAATAGGCTCCATTTGTTCTAAATAGGGAATGCTTTGTTTTGCAACATATTCATTGATTATTTCGCTCATCGTTCTCTCCTTGCTAGTTAAATCATGTCCCTAATTAATGACGCGTCTACTCCCAATTCAAAATTACTTTACCGGTTTGTCCGGATCGCATGAGCAAAAATGCTTGCTCAAAATCAGCCACATCAAATCGATGCGTTATTATAGGTTCTACATTTAAACCATTTTCTAACAAGCTAATCATTTTGTACCAAGTCTGATACATTTCTCGACCCCAAATCCCTTTCAAGGTCAAGCCTTTAAAGTTCAGTTGTGACCAAGGAATTTCTGTATTATTCGGTAAAAACCCTAACAAAACTATTTTTCCGCCTGCGCGCATCGAATCAAGCATCTGATTAAATGCAGCTGGACTGCCCGACATTTCTAAACCAACATCAAAACCATCGTGAATGTCTAATTGTTTCATCACTTCGGTTAAATTATCCGTTTGTGGATTAAGTGGGTGGGCATCGGTAATTTCACGCACAAGTGCCAACCTATGTTGATGAATATCGGTAATCACAATTTTACCCGCGCCTGCTTTTCGAGCGACCATTGCTGCTAAAATACCGGTAGGACCAGCACCCGTAATCAATACATTTTCGCCAACCAGATCAAATGATAATGCAGTGTGCACTGAATTTCCGAGCGGATCTAATATTGCGCCTATTTCATCAGGGATGCTTTCAGGAAGATGTACGGCATTGCTCGCTGGCAAAACAAAATATTCGGCAAAACAACCAACACGATGATAACCTATGCCTTCTGTTTGCGCGCAACAATGCGCAAAACCAGTGCGACAGTTGCGACAAATGCCACAGGTCAGATGACCTTCACCGGAAACACGATCACCGATTTGAAAACCAGCGACTTGGTCACCCATGGCAACCACCGTGCCCATAAATTCATGGCCAATGGTTAATGGTACAGGAACATTTTTTTGTGCCCAATCATCCCAATTGTAAATATGGATATCAGTACCACAAATAGCCGTATGTTTAATTTTAATCAGTAATTCATTCGCGCTATAAGTCGGCATTGCTTCATCAGCTAACCAAATTCCTTCGCGTGCATATAATTTTCGCAATGCTTTCACTTATTATTACTCCATCGTCGTTTCAATTAATTAAATTTTAATTATTTGATAATTTGTAAGCTACGCCCAACTTGTGCAAACGCATTCAATGCTTTGTCTAAATGTTCACGTGTATGTGCCGCCGACATTTGCACGCGGATACGCGCCTTACCTTGTGGTACAACTGGATAAGAAAAACCAATTACATAAATGCCTTGGTCTAATAATAACCGTGCCATTTCACCAGCCAATTTTGCATCACCCAACATCACCGGAATGATGGGATGTTGACCGGGGATCAAATTAAAACCGAGCTGAGTTAAGCCGGCACGAAAATATTCGCTGTTACTTTGTAATTGCTGACGCAGCGCCGCACCTTCTTGCAGCATTGATAGCACTTTAATAGAAACTGCCGTAATCATTGGGGTCAATGCGTTCGAAAACAAATAAGGACGGGAACGGTTACGTAACCACTCGATCACTTCTTTACGACCACTCACATAACCGCCTGCAGCGCCACCCAAGGCTTTGCCAAGCGTACCTGTAAAAATATCAATTTGGTCTTGTACGCCATGAAACTCTGCTGAACCCTGCCCTTTTGCCCCCATAAAACCAACTGCATGTGAATCATCTATTGCAACTAAAGCACCGTATTGTTTGGCTAAAGCACAGATACGCGGTAAATCGGCAATGATGCCATCCATGGAAAATACGCCATCAGTAATAATTAACTTAAATCGGCAGCCCGAAGCCGCTGCTAATTGTGCCTGCAAATCATTCATGTCGTTGTTGGCATAACGAAAACGTTGCGCCTTACACAGCCTTATTCCATCAATAATACTGGCATGGTTGAGCGCATCACTAATCACTGCATCTTCTGGGCCTAATATTGTTTCAAATAAACCACCATTGGCATCAAAACAGGAAGAATAAAGTATAGAATCTTCCGTACCTAAAAATTCACTAATTTTTTGTTCCAGTTGTTTGTGTGGGGTTTGCGTACCACAGATGAAACGCACGGAAGCCATACCAAAGCCATATTGTGCAACTGCTTCTTGTGCTGCTTTAATTAAGTCCGGATGATTGGCCAAACCCAAATAATTATTTGCACATAGGTTAATGACGTGTTTACCGCCTTCAACGGTGACATCAGCTTGTTGTTGTGAAGTAATGACTCGTTCGTATTTGTAGAGACCCTGACTTTTAATCTCGTCGATTTGTTTTTGTAAATGGTTATAAAATTCCTGTGTCATATCACATGTATCCCTTAGTCTGGCCATTTGTTCGTCGCTGATTATGCTGGATTCCCCTACACGATACCAGAGGGAATGTAATGGATGAGGGGCTGTGGCCCACGAACTACCCTCCCCTGTGACCAAGGCCCAACCAGGCAATGTCCTACAAATTCAATAAGAAATATTTGCCATCCAATAATGGGCATTTTAAACTGTTATATACGACCCAACAAAGTGAAGCACAGCTAGGCCCTCAATCCTGTCTATACTTATATACAGAGAATGATATAGATAGGGAGGCAGGCCGTGGATCGTCCCTCTGAAGTAATAGAAGCAAAAGTTCCTGATAGTAATATAGGTAGTTCATCTGATAGAAATATCAGTCTTTATAGTAGTTATAGTGAAATACTGACAGACCTGTACCCTTCAAATAACAAAAACCCTGGTGCCCTAGTCAGACCAGCTGTTATCGCTGTAGATACGATGCCTGATCCAAGCCAAACAGAAATATTTGCCAATAGCTTTCTGCCCGCATTTAATAGTGTGTTCCCCGATTGGAAAACACCTGGTCTAGCCAGTGTTGCTTTCGCCTGTTTCGAAAAATTCTCTGATCTGTTCAGAAGGGCTAGTAGCGCTCCTGAAGCAAAAGAGGCACCCAATCAGGCAAGCAATGATGATACAAAAGCAATTATGACTAAATTACCCAATACAGCGGGGGATGCATTTACTGCATTATTTGCGAAATTTATTAAGGCTTTAGAAAAAGATGGTGTTATTCACAATAACTCGGGTGAAGTAAAAAATGTTAAGCCAGAATCTAATTTATTTACAGAACTCATGCAGATCATCACTGCTTTTCGCGCACTTTTAGAATCATCTCGTGAACAATTAGCGCTTAATGATACCACCAACAAAGAAGCCAAACGTGACAACAAAGAAAAAGAGGAAAAAAGAATAGAAGAGGAAGAGAAAAAGAAAGAAGAAGACGACGAACGCGAGCAAGAAGCCAAAACGCAAAAACCCGATAACCAAAAAGATTCACTAAAAGAAGCCGAGCAGAAACGTCTCGCCGATATAAGCAAACGTGATGAAATTAAATTCAGCGCACAACGCAAACAAATGCAGCAACAATGGAAAACGAAAGAGCAAAAAAAAGAACAGACCATTAAAAAAGATGTGGCGAGTTTTGAAAAAGCCAGATTAAGAGCAACGGCTTGGAAAGATAAATCTTTTGGTGATAAATTACGCACCATTGGCTTATCAATAACCGATCGCTTAACAGGACAATCAGGAAAAAATAATAGCACGCAGGAAAGCTTAGGATCGAGTAAACGAAGTGAACGCCCGGAAGGATATCAGCCAATATATGTACAAAAAGGTGCATTGAAAGACTTTGCTGCACTAGCGAAACGCGATGAAGATTCTTATGTTCGAGAAGTGAACGCCCGTACTGCTTTTCGACAAAAATTTAATCCCGCAGCAGGTCAATATGAAATCGAATTTACAAAATTTCAACAATTGCAATCTGCACTTGATGCACGCAAAGGCACTGCTCCAGTAACCGATGCTTATGCGCAATTAGGGATGCAACCTGCAGTTGCAACAGACACATCTACGAATCCACCAACTCAGAAAGTTGATGTGCGCGACGGTCAAATTGAAGAAGCCTATCAACAAAAAGTACATGATGTTTTAGTGAAACATGGTGTGGTACATGATGCCGATGGTCAAATTGATCTGAACAAATTAGATAAAACCACTTACAACAATGTGATGAATGATTTAAGCTCCGTGCATCAAGCCTACAAACAACTCGGCGATCCACCACAACGACAAGCAGCTGATCAAGTCGTTGTTGCGGCTGCAGCACAGCAAACCAAACTTACAGGAACAGCCAAAGTAGATTCAACGCTAATCGATTCAACTCGCCCACAAAATACTGGGATGAAAGTATAATATTGTTTGCAACTTAAACAGTGCCTTTAACCCGAACCTGAGATTGTTACCCTGCACGAAATCATCTAACCAGTGACACTATTTCTATTTTGATCTAACATATTTTCCTTTACGTTACCAAAGATAACATTAAAAAGGAGTGTATTATGCCCGTTCCCTATAGTAGCATTTTTAGTGCATTGCTGAATAAGGCCTTCGGTTCAGCTCGTCGGCAAGGATTAGAATACGAAATCAAGGAAACCGACAAACATATTGAACTCATCGGTACTCCAGAAGTTATTGAAGCAATACGTCAAATGTTATCCACCGTACTCAGTTCACAACAAGCTTTTAAGCAAGCTTTAACATATACATTTACGCCTGCGCAAACCGACAAAACAGTTACAACGCAAACCACTACCACAACAGAAACAGCACCGCCACCTGTCGAGACCATACCTGATGTTATCCAAAAATTGAATAATTTATTTGGTGCTGAAACCTTTGAAGAAATGTTTCTCAATTTAAATGCATTGTTTAATACCAAAGCACGCATGGAACAAGGCGTTGCTTATTCCAAACTAATTACGCAAGAGAAAATCCTTGCCTCATTGAATGAACAATTAGAATATTTATTCCTGTTTTTTAATAATGTATCCGAAGTAGAAATCAAAGCCGCTTGGGAAGGTAAAAAATCACTACCACGACCAAACAATTCAATTAAGGGAGTTGAAACAACATCCGTGATCGCGCGCGGTATTCTGCAAGAATGTTTTGGTACTATTTTGCATAAAAATCCAACAACCAATGAAGTCAAAGTTGAACTTTATTTTGATGTCGATAAATTTCAAAAAATACTCTATCCGCCGACCATCACACCAACAATGATAGCCAGCAGCGAAGCCGGTAAACCCGCACAAGCAAAATTAACGGTTGATAAAGATCATTTTATTACTCATTTGCGCCAACTCAATGGCAATGCACCACTCTTTCATATATATAAATCTGGTGAAGAAGTGATTGCCAACCCATTATTGTTTGGCGCTGATCCGGTTAAACCAAAAGAACGCTTGTATGTATTTATGATTGATCGCAGTGGTAGCATGTCCGATAAAACCGAACACCAGACGACGTTACTACAAGAAGCGGAAGAAAACGTTATCCGCACATTAGAAGAATTACAAAAATTAGACAATGAAGCAAAAGTACGTATTGTGTTTTTTGACCATAAAATTGGTCCAAGCAATGATTTTTCCATCAATGACCAAGCAGCAATTAAAGCTTTCGTTAGAGCCGTGAATACAGATGGTGGGACAGATATTTTTAATACTGTTACCAATCAACTCGATACGGTTCAAAAAGAAAATAGTACTGAGGAAAAAAATATTACGTTTTTCCTCTTTACCGATGGGAAAGATGGCGAACCCAAAAATGTTGCCAACGTCGACAGCAAGGTTACTGAATTCAAGCAGAAAAAATTAACTTTGCCTAAAATCATTACCATGGGCTATGGTAAAAATTATGAAGTGGACACGTTAACCAAATTAGCTGAGTTAACCAACAGTCCATTCACACATGTGGACACAATGGCTGGTTTACAACAAGCGATGCAAGACAACATTGAGCATATGATTGCTGAAAGCAATTTAGTTGAATTTTTATATGAAACTACCAATGGCCAGTTCCGCACGCAACTACCCATTGGGACCAGCGGCATTACCGAATCGGATGTGCGTATTCATATTCCACACTTGGGCGAGGTGAAAGTTGAAGTCGCTGGGCAAAACTATCTATTATCCGTACCTGATCGTAGTATTGTTGCGCCTGCAAATACCAATGATCAATTAAAAGATTTAGCACGCGAAGCAAGAGCTATTGTTCACGACGAAACATATTCACCCACACGCGTACCCACTGAATTAAATCGCATTCTGCTAGCCATCAAAGCATTACCTCTTGTTACTGAAACAGAAAAAAAACTAGCACTAAATACATTGCATGAAATTGAAACTTATCAACAACAATTTGGGCGCAACAATCCCTATTACATCCGTAGTGCACGCGCTCGTGCCCGCATGCGTTCAAATATGGGTCAGTCTGTTGCTCCTGCAGTCGGTAAACCAACAACTGCGCAGTCACCAGAAGGTGCAACAGAAATGCTCTGCGAAAACGGCCAATGTCAACCTGCGCCACAGAAAAGAAAAATACTTGAATATAATGAACCCCAGGCAGTGGACATGAAGCCAGCTGCAGCAGAGGTACCACCTGCAGCAGAAATGCCATCTGAACCACAAATAAAATTTACGCCATCACCACAAACATCAACAAGTTCCCGCCTAGAACCATTTTATTTACCACTCATGGCAGGATTGTTACGTACTACTACTCATTTAGCCCATAACTTAGCTACAACATGGTTTAGTGCGCAATCATTACCAAATACAACTGCACCTACTGATGCACAACACACAACACAAAACGCTGCACCATCCGCAGGCGAAACGGGAACAACTCAAGCAGCAGAATCAGCCTCACCTTCGGCCCTACAATCGTTTCGTAAACCAGCACTTGCTGCCGATAGAACCGTTTTAGATTTAACGCCCAGTGATGCAGAAGTTGTGATTGTGCAACCCAAAGTTGTAGCACCACATGGTAAGCTCACTTACGTTCATCAAGATGCGCAAGTTGAAGTATTAGATATGTCTCATAATGCCATTCGCGGCGGCCATCAAAATAATTTTCTTACTGGTGATAACAAAGTCGACTTAGATGTAAGTCAAAGCCATGGTGAAAATATAGTTATACCCGGCGCAGATATGCATGTACATTGTGGCCCAGGTACTGATCATATTGCTATCATGCCCAATCGTGCAGATGTGACGGTGCATGATTTCGGGAAAAATGATCGCTTGCACATTGCCAAACCGGTTGATCAAATTACCACCGATGGGCGATCACTTTGTCGTGATGAAATCGTTGACGGTAAAACATCAGCAAGTATTAAAACGGGCGATACCACTGTACATTTACCGGGTCAACAATGTGCCGATTTAACTGCTGAACAAGTTAAAGTGAATGATCCAGAATCATTCCTTAATACACTAGCAAGTGTATTGGCAGGTCCATTCTGGGCGCCCAAACACCATTATTTAATTGCTGCATTTATAGCTGCACGCGAAGAAATGTTGAATTACTGTGCACGAAAAATTGCTGGCGAAGATGGCGTTGCTGCCATTGCAGCGGCAAAGAAAACACCTGAATACCAAACCGTAGCAGTAGCCATTGAACAAATCGCGCGTGGCAAAGCAAAATTATCCGTTACATTAGTGCATGATATATTACATGGAGCAAAAACGCAGGCGAAAACCAATTACGCACAAACACATAGTGTTTCGCAAGCTGCCTTAGCTGCCGGCAAAGGCATTTTTTCTGTTGGCTTTCGTTATGTGGCTACACCTGTTGTCAATGCTGCAGTTACCGTCGTAGGCGATACCTATAATGGATACAAAGAAAAAGGTTTACTTGGCGCTATAGATAAAGGTGCGGATGCAGCTGCGCGCTATGTTATTCCTGGTGGTTCCATGATCATGGACAGCTTAGATCAATTAGAAAAGAAAAAACCCACGCATCAACAAACAACCCCACTAAAAACAGGTAAAAGATAAACTAATAAAAACCCCGCCGAAGCGGGGTTTTAGTAAGATGCTAGAAAAAGCGAAAATGGTTTACATCATGCCATCCATTCCGCCCATGCCACCCATACCACCAGCAGCACCGTTGCCACCTTTATCTTCTTGTGGTTTGTCGGCAACCATGCACTCTGTGGTAATTAACAGGCCAGCAACTGAAGCTGCATTTTGTAATGCGCTGCGTGTAACTTTAGCAGGATCAATAATGCCCATCTTGAACATGTCGCCATATTCATCAGTAGCCACATTATAACCAAAGCTTGCTTCATTGTTTTCAGCAATCTTATTCAAGATAACGGATGCTTCTAAACCTGCATTGCTCATAATACGACGCATTGGTGCTTCCAGTGCGCGAATTACAATATCAATACCCATGTTTTGATCATCGTTACCACCTTTGAGCTTCTTAAGCGCATGTTTAATACGTAACATCGCTACACCACCACCAGCAACAATACCTTCTTCGGCAGCAGCGCGTGCAGCATTGAGTGCATCGTTGTAGCGATCTTTCTTTTCTTTAGCTTCTGGTTCTGTTGCCGCACCAACTTTAATTAATGCAACACCACCTGATAATTTAGCCAAACGTTCTTGTAATTTTTCACGATCATAATCAGAACTCGTATCTTCAATACGTGCTTTGATCTGTTCACAACGTGCTTCGATTTCTTTCTTCGCACCAGCACCATCAATAATGGTGGTTTTATCTTTGGTAATTAACACGCGTTTCGCTTTACCTAAATCGGTTAATTTAGCGTTTTCTAATGTTAAACCAACTTCTTCAGCAATGACGGTAGCACCGGTTAATACGGCAATATCTTGCAACATTTCTTTGCGGCGATCACCAAAACCAGGAGCTTTCACTGCAGCAACTTTTACAATGCCAC